>CAYNJB010000072.1:0-5357 GCA_964397515.1 uncultured Nitrosopumilales archaeon
TAGAAACTTTGGGAGATGGCGCTATTGTTGAACTTGATTTTTGGGCCAATAATTACCAATTGTCCTTAGATGAAATGGAATCAAGAGGCATTCAAATGCTAAATATGGATGGCTCACCATTGAAAGATAGAGGTAGAATTATAGATGGTGTCATGAAAGGTGGTGATATTGATAGCAGTGAGTATATAGCATATTTTCCTCCAGATTTAACGGGAGGAACTGCTGTGGAGATCCTCGAAAGATTTTTAGATGATGAGGATAGTATAATTAATAAACGAGATAAGATGTGGGGAGTTGAATCTTTAAATCAGCCAATAGATCCAAACGTACCTCGAATTGATCACTTATCTATCCTAGTTGAAGATCTTGAAAAAATAGCCAATTTTTACTCCGATGTTCTTGGTTTAAAACGTGGGATTGAATTCGAGACTGATGGGAATCTGAATGAGGTAGGTGGATTTAAGGCAGTTTTTTTAAATGCTAATGGTATTTATGAAAAAGATCTTTGGTTGCAATTATTACAACCTGTCGGCCCTGGACCAGTCATGGATCTATTAAACAAGCATGGTAATGGTTATGTATTGGAAATTGGCGCTGAAGTTGATGATTTAGATAAGTTTTATGATCAAATGAAAGAAAAAGGTATAACAATGGTTAATTTGGATGGGAGCCCTTTGGCATCTGGAGAAAAAGGGACGACAATAAAACCATATGGAGAGCGCCACTATTTTCCCTTAGAAAGGAGTTTTGGAATGCGTATTATGATCTATGAGCGGGGATCTAGTTCTACTAGTATTCTTCATCAGAGAGATAGTGCTTTTTAAATAGTGTTGTGTTTAATTTGAATGATGATAGGTCTACTATTCTCTCATTAACAGATCAGGTTGCTATAGTAACTGGTGCTGCAGGGGGTATTGGGAGTGCTATAGCAAAAGTTTTAGGTGCCCATGGGGCAAAGGTTATTCTTTTAGATCTGGATTCTAAGGAATCTTTACTCAAGGATATTAGTCAGTCTATGTTTGATGCTAAGCAAACAGCACATTATGAAATTGCTGATATTTCAAATAAAAAACAGATTAAAAATGTGCTGAGAAAGGTTACAGAAAAATTCAAAAAAATTGATATTCTGGTTAATTGTGCCTCAATTCATCAGCACTCATTACCTATAATAAAAGATGAAGACGGTGACTGGGAAAAAGTTATAGATGTAAATCTTATGGGCACTTTGTACACTTGCCAAGCTGTTCTTCCTTCAATGATTAAGCAAAATAGTGGTGCTATTGTAACAATTGCTTCAGACAGTGCATTTGACGTGATAAGCGGAGAATCAACTTACGGAATATCTAAAATAGGACAAACAAAACTAATGGCATATTTAGCCAACGAACATCCAAAAAGTGGGGTTCGATTCAATTCAATTGCTCCAGGTTGGGTAAAAACTGAGGCGACAAAAGAATTTTGGAGCAATCCAAATATGCTAAAAGAAATTAATGAAAGCATACCTGAAGGCAGAATTGCGGAACCCATTGAAATAGCCAACGTTGTGCTTTTTCTTGTCTCAAGTCTTTCTAGTTATGTAAACGGACATTGTTTGGTTGTCGATGGAGGTCGTATATCAGGTATTCCTGCATAGGGGCAAGGCAAGGCAAGGGAAAGGGATTGTTCTTTCTAGGTTGATTAGTTTGTAAAGTACTATTAGAAATTAAGATGAGATGAGGAAAAATGGAAAAATCTAACTTAAAACACTCAATTTTGTCCGCTGCAGTAGTTGCTTCTGCTGTGGGTTTCACTTTTTATAATGTAATGCCTCTCTATTTGGGTACACTTATGGAAGACAAGAGCTTCAGTTACCCCCAGATAGGGTATGTTGCTAGTGCTTTTTTTCTTGGGGTTAACGTAATGAGTGCCTTGTCCTTTTTCTGGATCAGAATAGTCCCTCCTAGAATTTCTGCTTTCATAGCCCTTTTGGTTTTAAGTCTTTTTTTACTGTTAGGTACCTTTTTCAGCACCTATTCAATAATTTTTATTATGACAGTTGTGGTGGGATTGGCTTCTGGTGTACTTGCTTCTTTGGCTGCAACAATAATTGGTGATACAAAAGATGCAACTCGTTGGTTTGGAATAAAAACTGCTGCGGAATCTGCAGCTGGTGTAATTCTTTTATTTTTACTACCCGTAACTCTTATCTCTTATTATGGATTTAATGGTGTGGTCTATGGCATGCTTTTATTTATTGTCTTGCTTTCACCAGTCTTCTTTTTTCTTCCAAATAGTAGACTAATTATTGATGACGAGGTTAGCTTTTCTGAAGACAAAGAACTCAAGGAAAAAAAATCATCTTTAGCTGTTTGGTTGTGTTTAATGGCATTCGTCTTTAATTTTACTTGCGGTGCCGGAATATGGGCATTTACAGAACGCATAGCAAGCGCAAATCAGTTTGAACCTGCAGTCGTTGGTGTTCTACTTGGAGTAACTTTAGCTTTTGGCGTTATAGGACCACTAATTTCAGGAAGTATAGGTGATAAATTTGGAAAAAGAGTACCTTATGTAATTGCTTTAATATTGATGTTGCTTGGAATTATTGGAATCACTTCTTCAGACCAATTTTATGTTTTTGCGATCGGAGCCTGTTTAAGCATGTTAGGCTGGGCAGGCAGCCTTCCATTCTTATTTTCCATGGTTGCTTCTGCAGACCCTGATGGCAGACATATTGTTTTTGCTCCTACTTCAGTTGGTGTTGGCTCGATGGTTGGCCCTGCTTTAGCAGGGAATGTCTATTCAGGAGAGTCAACTCTACTTTTATTGTTAATGTGTGTTGTGGGTTTAACTCTTTCTGCATTCTGTGGATTGAAAGGTGGTGGTTTAGTTGAGAATAATTAGCTAATAATATTAAATTGGAGAAAATAATGAGTACAACAACAGATAGACTGGATGAGCTTTTTAAAAACCAGAAAGAAGCATTTAGTAAAAATTCATATCCAACTCTTGAAGAAAGAATTGATAGGCTTCAAAGATTAGAAAGTGCAATGATGAAAAATAGAGTTGGCTTTCAGAAAACTCTAAAAGAAGATTTTAGAGCACATTCTCCTCATGTTACAGATTTATTTGAAACAGGAGGTGTTTTAGGCAGAGGAAGACATCTACAAGCTGTTTTGGTGGATTGGATGAAAACTGATCATAGAGAACTTAATTCAATGGTTCATGGTTCTTCTACGGCTCAAGTTATTCGTCAACCTAAAGGAGTAATGGGTAATATGGCTCCATGGAATTTTCCTATAGAGTGTGCTCTAGTTATGGTTAACGATATGTTGGCAGCAGGTAACAGAGTCATTGTTAAAGGCTCTGAATTAACTCCTGCTACAAGCTCGTTATTAGAAGAGGCTATTGGTGCTGAATTTGATAATGACACATTAGCGGTTGTTAATGGTGATATTAGTTTTTCTGAATATTTTTGTTCCTTACCATGGGATCACTTGACTTATACCGGTGGCGGCAAAGTAGCCAAATTAGTTATGGAGGCTGCAGCAAAAAATCTTACACCAATTACTCTAGAGTGCGGAGGAAAAAACCCAACCTTATTTAGTGATGAGGGTGTTTGTGAGCTTTTGGTTGAAAGGTTCTTGTATAACAGGGTCTTTAAAGGTGGCCAGGTTTGTACATCTCCTGATTATGCTCTTGTTCCTGAAGATAAACTGTCAGATTGGGTCGATATGGCTAAAAGAAAATGGTCTGAAATGTATCCATCATACATTGGCCATGATGATGCAACGGGAACAATAAACGACCATCATTTTGATAGAATTATGTCTTACATAGATGAAGCAAAATCAGCTGGTTGCGAAGTTGTATCTTTAAATGGAGAGGAAGCCGATAAAGCGACAGGACAGATACCTATGTATCTGGTCATTAAACCAGATGATTCTTTGTCTGTTATGCAAGAAGAGATCTTTGGTCCTGTAACAGCTGTGAAAACTTATTCTAACTTTGAATCAGCTATTGATTATATAAATTCTAGAGCTAGACCATTGGCAGCGTATTTTGTCGGACGCGAAAGAGACCAAATTGAAACTTTCCAACAAATGGTTATTTCAGGAGGAATTGGGATAAATGTATTTGGACTTCAAGGAGCTGAGCCCAATTTGCCTTTTGGCGGAACAGGAGCAAGTGGGATAGGCTGTCACTCAGGCCGCGAAGGCTTTTTGAACTATACGCATTCAAAATCTGTATTTGAATGTACAGATGATAGTCCTTTAATGGCTTCGTTAAAGGGTCCATATGGTGAATTGACTAAAGCTTTCTCAGATGCAGTTTTTCCTGATATTGAGTCCAGCTAAAAGAAGATAGTTTAGTAATGGAGATATATACGGACCAAGTAATGCTAATGTAAGGACAAGGAGTAATTTATGAAACTAGGAATTTTAGTGCCTTTAACCCGTCATGCGACTCCCGAGTTTATTTACACACTTGGAACAACTGCGGAACAACTGGGCTTTGATTCACTCTGGGTAGGTGAGCATGTCGTAATGCCCGATAATACCGACTCAGAATATGTCTTAAATGAGGACGGTAAGATGGAATCTGAGCTTCCCGAAGACAACATTGAGCTGGATACATTTACGTCACTCGCATATCTTGCTGCAATTACCAGTAAGATACGTTTAGGCGCTGGTGTTATTGTTCTACCTCAACGTAATCCTGTTTATACAGCTAAAGAGGCGGGAAATGTTGACTGGCTTTCAAACGGCCGTTTGGTTCTTGGAGTTGGTCTCGGATGGCTCGCTGAAGAATTTCAAGCTGTTGGCGCACCATTTGGACAACGCGGTGCTCGTTCTCGATCGTATATTGAAGTAATTAAACGTTTGTGGTGTGATGATATTTCTGAATACCATGATGAGTTCTATGATTTAAATCCTATTCGATTCTATCCAAAACCTGTACAAACTCCTCATCCACCTATCATTTTTGC
This sequence comes from uncultured Nitrosopumilales archaeon, assembly GCA_964397515.1. Taxonomy (GTDB): domain Archaea; phylum Thermoproteota; class Nitrososphaeria; order Nitrososphaerales; family CAYNJB01; genus CAYNJB01. The sequence continues at coordinate 4,967 of CAYNJB010000072.1, forward strand.
AGGGAACAGTAAACCAAGCTTCAAGAGAGTAGCGGATCAATGCCAGGGTTGGTTTGGTATCGGAGCAACTCCGGAACAATTGGCTCCTCAGATTAAGGATCTGGAGGATGCGCTTGAAGAGTCTCAACGTCCAAGGAAGGACATTTATGTCTATGCCAGTCCGTACGGAATCGAATACGATCATGAAATGATTCGACAGTATAAAGAACTTGGCGTTGACGAGCTCGTACTAATACATTTTGCAACCCAAGTTGATGAAATGGAAAGTATGCTGAAGGATCGAGCAGGAAAATATTTGGATTTTGTGAGATCTTTATAACCAGGAAAAAGTAACAGCAGAGCATGCAGGTTTTGGTATCACTTTTGGTATCACTTATAATAAATAAGAGGT
>CAYNJB010000073.1:0-5234 GCA_964397515.1 uncultured Nitrosopumilales archaeon
GTTCCAAGAACATAAAAAATATTAAACTTAAATTAACTATGAGTGAACCCGTAGCAATCAAAGCGAAGGTCTAAAAAATGAAAAACACTCGAACAAAATATCCCCAATCAAAAGTTCAATCTATTGCGAAAATTGCAGAACTAGCAAAGAACTATAATATCATAGCTGTTTCCAATCTACATAAAGTTCGAGCTAGCCAAATCATGTCTCTACGGAAAAACTTCCGTACCGAATTACAGGTTTATGTTGCTAAGAACAAATTAGCTATCATGAGTCTTAAAAAAACAGGGTTAAAAAATATTGAATCCTTCATTAAGAATCTTAAGGGACAAAACGCGTTAATTATGACTAACATAAATCCCTTTAAGCTCTACTTAATGCTTGAAAAAAGCAAGGTCAATTTACCTGCAAGATCTGGAGATATAGCAACAGACCCTATTATGATCTCTAGTGGAAATACTGGCATTCAACCAGGCCCCGTTTTAAGTGACTTTAAGGAATCCAAAGTTCCTACCCGAATAGACACAGGCAGTATTTGGGTCGCTAAAGATACTATAGTGCGGCAGAAAGGAGAAAAAATATCTCCGAAGTTAGCCGGTTTACTCGCCCGACTTGATATCAAGCCTATACGTGCCGGCATCTCTATTTTAGCTGCGTATTCTGATGGACTTGCATTCCGTGAAGAAGATATACAGATTGATCTAAATGAATATCAAAGTTCTATTTCCCAATCTTTCCAAGAGGCTATGGCTTTAGCAATTGAGAGTTCATATTTCACTAAGGAGACTATTACTCCAATTCTGGTCAAAGCTAATATTGAAGGCTTGGCATTAGCTTTCTCAGCTGAATACTTAACTAATGAAACGGCTTCAAAGATTGTTACTGATAACCTGTTAGTCGCTGAATCTGTTATGGCGGCGCTTCGAAAGAAAGGTTAAACCTAGCGTTGACCTAAAAATTAAGGTAAAGCTAGGAAGAATAAAGTTAACCGAATAAAGATGAGAGACCTGCTAAAGCTTCCTCTTCCTTCTTTCCATCTTCTTCTTTAGGTTTATCGTCAGCTTTAGATTCAGATTTCTTAGCTTCTTCAGCAGGTGCAGGTGCCGCTGCAGGTGCAGCTGCTGCAATTGTCGCATTTTTCAAAGCATCTTCAATATTAATCTCTGAAAGTGCAGAAACAAGTGCCTTAATCTTAACCTCATCTGGGGTAACTCCTGTAGCCCCAACAACTTTTGTAATATTCTCGTCATTGATGGGCTTCTGTAATTTGTGAAGCAGTAATGCTGCAAAAACGTATTCCATTATGTCTGTCGCCAGTTCTGGAATCGATTGAGACTATATAAAAGTTATCGCTGTTTTTCAATTCAGCAAAAAATGTTCACTGCTAATGATCGTTGTTTTCTATTTAATTATTTTAGAGAATCGATATTAACCTAGTTACCTAAGGGTTTCAGTTAATGACAAATAAGGATAATCTACGGGCAAAATTCTCAGCTGAACCTGAGAAGTATTATAATGTCGATCTCTTCAAACGTGAAGGATTTTTAAGGAAGAAGTGCGATTCTTGTGGTCGTTACTTCTGGACTTTATTGCCTGAACGGAATCACTGCCCAGAATATCCTTGTAGTCAATATGAATTTTTAGGTGACCCTCCAACAAATCAAAGAGTAAGCTATTCTGAAGCATGGAAGTTGATTGAAACTTTCTTTAAGAACCAAGGACATTCAAGTATAAAGCGGTATCCTGTTGTATGTAGATGGAGACCGGATCTGTATTTTACGGTCGCATCAGTGATAGATTTTCAAAGAATCGAAGGCGGAAAAGTAGTATTTGAGTTACCATCAAACCCTCTTGTAATTCCTCAAATATGTCTAAGATTTAATGACATTAATAATGTTGGAGTTTCAGGAAGGCATTATACCTCATTTTGTATGATCGGTCAACATAGCATAGATGATGGACAAGGTTATTGGAAAGATCGATGTATCGACCTTGACTACAATCTAGTTACAAAAATCTTCGGCATTCATAAAGAAGAGCTAGTTTTTCTCGAAGACGCTTGGATAGGATACGGTGCTTTTGGTAGCTCTCTAGAATATTTTGTACGTGGCCTTGAGTTAGGAAACGCTGTTTTCACAGAATTTGAGGGCACTCCTGAAAACAGTATTCCTATTAAAAAAAGAGTTATTGATATGGGTGCAGGTCTTGAGCGTTTTGCCTGGCTTACTAATGGCACTCTAAGTAGTTACGATACTACTTTTAGTTATGCGCTAACTCAATTAATTGACCAAACTCATATTGACTATGATCAAGATTTTCTCTTGAAATATGCAAAAGTCGCTGGCGGGTTGGACTTTGACTCTAAGGACACCCGTTACCTTAAATCTTCTTTGGCTGATAAAATAGGTATATCACAAGAGAAATTAATCCAAAAAGTTGAGCCACTTGAATCTCTATATGCTCTTCTTGATCATTCACGTACTTTGGCATTTGCCATTTCAGATGGTGGTCTACCAAGCAATATAGCTGGCGGATATAATCTAAGAGTAGTTTTAAGAAGGTCTTTGGATATAATTAAAAAACATAATTGGAACTTATCATTAAGCGACCTTGTTGAGTTACATATAAACGGTTTATCAAATATTTACCCTGAACTTTCAGAATCCCGAGACGAGATATTCACTATCCTAAAAGTAGAAGAGCAAAGATATGAAAAAAATAAATTCCGGGGTGAGAAAATTATTGAAAAATTGGTTAAAACCAATCAAGTGCTTTCGCAAGAAAAATTAGTTAAATTATATGACTCTGACGGTTTAACACCTGACTTTTTAATTTCACGTGGAGTTAAAGTTAGCGAAACCGATAACTTCTATTCACAACTTTCAACTATCCATTCAAGTCAGAACACAAAATCCGAAGCAAAACCTCAATTTGAAACATCCGGTATTTCAACGACTAAAATATTATTTTATGATCAAAACCTCAATCTCAATTTTAATGCAAAAGTCCTAAAAATTCTGGATGATCAATATATTATATTAGATCAAACCTCATTTTATCCTCGATCAGGAGGTCAAGAACCTGATTGGGGAACAATAAGCTCGATGAATGTTCTGGATGTCATAAAATACGGTGATATAATATTACATAAAATTGATGGCCTCAAAACAAAAGAAGGCGAAACAGTAGAATGTAAAATTGATCCTATTCGACGTTCAAGTTTGACACGGCACCATACTGTAACCCACATAATCAATGGTGCTGCAAGAAAGCTTCTTGGTTCTTGGGTCTGGCAGCACTCAGCATTTAAGGATGTGAATAAAGCGAGACTCGATATTAGCCACTATGAGCATTTAACAAAAAAACAGTTACTTGATATTGAAACTCTAGCGAATGAAGTAATCCAAGCTAATCTACAAGTTAAAAAAGAAATATTGTTGAGAGGAGATGCGGAAAAACAATATGGTTTCAGAATATATCAGGGCGGTGTCGTACCCGTGAATACTGTCCGCATCATAAACATTGACGGTTGGGATGTTGAAGCCTGTGGAGGTATGCATTGTAATAGAACTGGCGAAGTAGGTTACGTCAAAATACTTCGAAGCGAACGAATTCAAGACGGTGTTGAAAGAATTGAATTTGTGGCCGGTATTCCAGCTGTGTCATATTCACAACAAACTGAAGATTCTTTATTGTCTATATCCCAAACTCTGGGTGTACAACAAGAAAAGGCTAGTACTGCAGTAGCTAATCTGAAAAGTCAATTTGACTCTCTTCAATCAAAGCTTAGAAGTCTAACCCGCAAACTAGTGTTAACCGAAATAAACTCTGTTCAGAACAATGCTGAACATATCAATGACTTTCTATTACTTCTTAATGACGATGAATCTGCGGACGAAAAATATCACATCAATTTTGGGGAAATGTCAATAGAAAAAACTTCAAACCTAATTTATATTGGTCTTATCGCCAAAGAACAAAATGTTAAAGTTCTTGTTTTTGTCGGTAAATCTGCTAACTCAAAAGGAGTTAATGCCGGTATATTAGCCGCGACGATATCTAAATACCTTGGCGGTTCAGGAGGCGGTGACAATAGATTTGGACAAGGAGGAGGATCAAACGTGTCGACTGAGAAAAGGAAACGCTCAACAATCTTAGAATTAATAAAAGCGCAATTAAGAGTGTGAGAAAAGATTGGAAATTGATTGGGCCTCTATACAAAAAAAATGGACTACTCGCTGGAATGAAAATCATTTATTTGACACAAATCCTGATGTATCGAAGCCAAAATTCTATATTACTGTAGCATATCCTTACCCAAATTCCCCTCAACATATAGGCCATGGGCGAACCTATACTCTAGCTGACGTTCACGCTAGATATAAGCGAATGCAAGGTTATAATGTTCTACTCCCTATGGCTTTTCACTATACTGGAACGCCAATACTAGCTATTTCAAAACGTATTGTTGAGCAAGATTCTAATCTTATTGATACATTTATTGAAATATACAAAGTATCTCCTGAAAAACTAAAAGAGTTTTCCAACCCATTAACAATCGCTCAATATTTCCACAACGAAATTAAATCTGGAATGATCGATATTGGCTATTCCATAGACTGGCGACGAGAATTTACAACAATAGACCCAAAATACAGTAGTTTTATACAATGGCAGTTTAGAAAGTTAAAAGAACTAAAATACATTACACGTGGCAGTCATCCAGTTGGTTGGTGTCCAAAAGATGGTAACCCTGTAGGTCAACACGATACTATTGGCGATATAGAGCCTGAAATAGGTGAATATGTTCTAATAAAATTCAGATTTAATAGCTCAATCATTCCAACTGCAACACTTAGACCTGAAACCGTTTTCGGCGTAACCAATCTTTGGATTAACCCAAACAAAACTTACGTGTCAGCAAAAATTGATAAAGAATCTTGGATAATAAGTGAAAATACTGTGGAGAAACTCAGATTTCAAGGCAGATCAGTCAATATCCAAAAAGTTTTTCTCGGCAAAGAACTTATTGGAAAATTTGCTGAAAACGTAGCTACAAAATCTAAGATCCCTATTCTTCCAGCATCCTTCGTTGACTCTAATAATGGTACGGGTGTTGTGATGTCCGTTCCAGCACATGCGCCTTATGACTACCAAGGTCTTGAAGACCTCAGCGATGTTGCCTCGCCAGTCCTCGGTGTAGAAGCGAATCTGATACTCACCAGGTGTGGTGA
>CAYNJB010000074.1:0-5222 GCA_964397515.1 uncultured Nitrosopumilales archaeon
TTCCGGCACCGCTTGAAAGGCTTATTGCTATTGACTTGTAGAGTTTATGCACTTTATGAAAGTGATAGCAGTAAGTAAGATTTTACACATATATTACACATAATATTAATTATTATCTGCTGATAGAAAGCAAGAAAAGAGGCAAAAAATAGCAAGTTAATCTTGAAATCTCGCTTGCGCAGAAGAAGATGCGGGTAGGGCAGGTGACCATCCCCCCTCCCCCTGTATATATCTAATGCTCGAGAATTTTATGGAGATTTAGGTTGTTAACCAGCTGTAGTAGCGTTTTATTTAAATAATTCCTAATCTGAGAAATGTTTACTATATTCCTCTTTACCAAACTGTAATTCTAAAATTTCATTGAGAGTTGTTTGCTTCATCCACACATCATCATCATATGAAAGGTCGACATTTAATACCGAGTAGACTAAATCAAATTGTGAATCAGGGACTTTGGCTAGATAGTTTAAAGGATGGTTCTCATGAGTTTCTCTTGGTTTGTTTGATCTAACAGTACCTTTCTTTATTTGACTAAATCTACCCCCTCCAATTACTTTCGATTTTATTATGGTTGATTCAACCAACTTCATATAATTATTAAAAATTTTGTTTTGATTTAAACTGTCACAGAGTTCTTTTGCTTTTAACCTCCAATCTGTAGATTCATTAAATTGATCCATTCGAGAGATTTCAGATAAAACCAATAAGTAAAAAATTGCCATTAATTTCCCTTCTTTTATTGGTAAGAGAAAATTATCATGATCTGTTTTATTTTGAAAATTCGGATCTTCAGATAACTCCCAGGCTTTTACAATCATCTTTTCTGCTTTTGGTCGCTTTCCTAATCGTTTTTGCCCTCTTGAATGCACCATTCCTAAATAAAATGCTTTAATGGGTATTGTTAAATGGTATTCCATACTTGGTTTAATCTACTCCGGCACCCTCACACTTGCAACAGATCTGGTGAAGTTTGTTATGATAAGAATATGTCTAAAATAAAGAAAAAAGAAACATTTAAGAGTCCTTTTCTTGATGAACGAGAAAGACTTTTCGAGAACGAAATGGGCTTTGTTATTTTCGATAAATATCCTGTTAGTAATGGGCATTGTTTAATTGTTCCCCATAGAATTTATACGGATTATTTTGAATCCACAGATGAAGAGATAGTTGCCTTGAATCAACTCCTAGTTAAAACAAAAGAGTATCTGGATACAAAATACAAACCTACAGGATATAACATCGGCATCAATGTCGGCGAAGATGGCGGACAAACTATATCTCACTTACATATACACATTATTCCCAGGTATAAAGGTGATGTTGAAAATCCCAGAGGAGGAATAAGGAACATAATACCTGGAATGGGAGATTACTAATTTGGGGTATGTAACAGTAACAGCAGCAATTATAAAAGATAGAGACAAGATTCTTATAGCTAGACGCAAGAAGGGGAAACATCTGGAGTTTAAGTGGGAGTTTCCGGGAGGGAAAGTACATGAAGATGAAACTGAAGTGGAAACCTTAACTAGAGAGCTTAAAGAAGAATTTTCAATTGATACTTTAGTTAAGCATTTTGTAGCTGAATCTTTCTACGAATACGACCATATCAGTATAAATTTGAGAGCTTACTTGACGGAGATAGTAGCTGGAGAAATACAACTTACTGATCATGATAAGGTTGCATGGGTAAATTTAAATGAACTCAATTCATTCGATTTTGCACCAGCAGACTTACCAATTGTAAAAAGCATATTGAGCAATGGCATCTGAATTAATTAACATACCAGAGAACAAGCTCGACGAAGTTCTTATTGCAAGGCTTGATAGCTCCAAGCGTGCAATTTTCATAGTTTCTTTTATATTTGAAAGTGGTTTGAGTCTCATTATCGATGCGTTGAGAAGATTTCTATCAAATAGTGAGAATCAATTAACAATCATCACAAGCAACTATCTAAAATGCACTCAACCTGAAGCACTGGAATCACTCCTAACTCTTCAATCCTTGGGTGCTGAAGTCTATGTTTTTGACTCTCTAAATTCCAATCAAAGCTTCCACATAAAAAGTTATTATTTTTCTGATTATTATAAGTCTGAGAGTTGTATTGTTGGTTCAAGCAACCTCTCTAGAAGCGCTTTTAGAAGCAGTCTTGAGTTTAATGCAGAAATATCAGATGCAGATTTTCTCGAAGATTTTCACACTCAATATCGTAGTATTTGGAACAATCCATTTACTTGTGAATTAACCGAATCTTTTATTTCTGAGTATCGTCTAGTTTATGAAGAAAATAAAAATCCTTTTTTAACTGACGAAAGATCTACAGAAACAGCACCAGAAGAGATTGAGACCACTGAAATAATAGATATTAAACCTTTCAAATATATAGAACCTAATAAAGTTCAAAAGGAAGCTCTAGAGATACTTGAAACAGATAGAGAATTGGGAATAGAAAAAGGTCTTGTTGTGATGGCAACTGGACTTGGAAAAACTATTCTATCTGCCTTGGATGTTCAAAAAGTAAGGCCCAACCGAATGTTATTTGTTGCTCATAGACAAGAGATATTGCAGCAAGCAAGAGGAGCTTTTAGCCAATTTATGAAAGAAAAAGATTATGGATATTATGGCGGTGGAACAAAAGAACAAGACTGCGAATTTATGTTCGCGATGATTCAAACTCTTGGTAAAAAAAAGGAGTTAGAAAAATTTGATAAACATCATTTTAATTACATTATCGTTGATGAGTTTCATCACGTAGGTGCTGCCTCTTATAGGAAGCTGGTTAATTATTTTGAACCTGATTTCTTTCTTGGACTCACAGCCACACCGAACCGAACAGACAACATCGATGTGCTTCAATTTTGTGGCAATAATTTAATTTATAAAAAGAATTTAATAGATGGAATTAATCTTGAGCTTCTTTGTGATTTTGAATATCAAGGCATACATGACAAACATGTTGACTATACAAAAATTACTTGGAGAGGAAAAAAATTTGATGAAAAGGAATTGGCAAAAAGTCTTAGCACCCAAAGGCGGGCAGAATATGTCTTCAAAAACTGGTTAGAACATAAACAAACACGAACTTTAGCCTTTTGCTCGTCAATAAAGCACTGTGATTTTATGGATAATTTTTTTCAAGCTAAAGGAATTAAATCCATTTCTGTGCACAGTCAGTCAGTAGTTAATCGAGATGACGGCATTGCAATGCTTAAGGAAGGGGAGATTGATATTTTATTCAGTGTGGATCTGTTTAATGAAGGTGTAGATATACCTGTGGTCGATACAATTATGATGTTAAGACCAACTGAATCAAAAATTCTCTTTCTTCAACAATTAGGAAGAGGGCTGAGAATAGCGTCGGGTAAAGACATTGTGAAGGTGATTGATTTTATTGGCAATCACAAATCATTTTTGGAAAAACCAGCTGCCTTATTTGACTTTGATCTGAACGCTAAGAATATAAAAGATTTCTCTGAAAAATATAACAATGACAAGTTGAATCTTCCTTCAAAAACCAGAATTTTCTATGATCCAGAAGTCATTGCTTTCTTTGAAGAATTAGTTTCTAAAAGTATGAGTTATGTTGATCAATACAAGGAATACGGAGAGAAAAATGACTCAAGACCAACAGCAAGCCAATTTCATCAATTCATAGCCAAACTGTCTCTGGTTAGATCGGATTATGGTTCATGGTTTGAGTTTATTAAAGAGATGGGAGATTTGACTGCTGAAGAAATCTCTTGCCTTGCTTCTACTAGAGCTTTTTTACTAAATCTTGAGAAAACTAGAATGACTCGTTGTTTTAAGATGATCCTACTCAGTGTGTTTCTGGAAAATAACATGGAAAACATATCGATTGATGATCTTTGCAGGAAGTCATACCAAAGTCTTAAAAATAATTTGAATCTCTCAAGCGAAATACCGAATAAATTTAGAGATCATACAGCAATAGAAGCGAATTTTTCTGCTTGGAAAAAATATTGGCTCGATAATCCTGTGAATGCATTAATTGGTGGAAATCTGCAAAGAAATGAGCCAGTGTTTTTTAAATTCGAGGACGATTATTTTTCCTGCAATTTTGAGATTAGTATTAAAGATAAGAAGAGTCTGATTGAAATGGCACAGGAGATAGTTGATTTTCGATTATTTTCCTACAAAGCTAGCTATGACCTTTCATACATTGAGATGGCTGATTTTGAGAAATCTCATAAAAATCAAATCGGAAAATCCGTTAAGAAAGTAGAAACACCACGATTTTTTGGACTTGAGGGAAAGGCTGCAAGAGAAGGTCATTATAAAATGACTGGCCATGCAAACCCTCCCGGTTTTGATGGACAAGTTATTTACATTACTCTGGTAAAATCTGACATGGAAAAAGATCACAGGTATCACGACTTTTTTACAAGTAAAGACCATTTATCTTGGCAATCAAAGAAGCAAATTCATCAAAAACATAAGCAATGTTTGAACTTGATCAATGCCGCAGAACGTAACAAACCCATACATTTATTTGTTAGAAAACATCAATCAATGCATGGCACAACACTGCCTTTTACTTATTGTGGTGAAATGGAGCTGATAGATGTATCTGGAAATAATCCTATTAATGTAAATTTCAAACTAAAAACACCTCTTTCAGAAAGATTGGAACAAGAATTCTTGAGAATCTAGACGACAGTAAAGAATAGTAGTGCTGATATTAGGATGAGTTTTTTTATGTTTTTTTTATTAGGTATTAACATTCTATTTCATCGCAGTCACAAGAATTATTTCTACACCAAAAAGAGAGCCAATCGCTACCCCATGCTGAGTCCTGCAATATCAAATGATAAGCTCTACTATATTCACTAAAACCAATAAGTTCACAGTTTACTCCCCATACATTTCTATCAGGATTTCTATTTTCAACAAAGAACTCCACCGTATTGTTTTTAGTTCTAGAAAATTCTATTGGTTTTTTAAACTGCCTAAAAATATTAGTGTCAGAAAAGTTTCTTCCAACTCTTCGAGATATAAATTGTTGACATTCATTAATTATCAAAGTTTCGTTTTCCTTAAAGTCTGAGCTAGAACCAAACCAATTATCAAAAATTCCTGCCCAACCATTAGAAGCAACGAGCAGTAGTGCTGATATTAATAACAGTTTCACTTTCATACTATTCAGTATAACAAACCTTGACAAACCTCTAAAAATAAGCTATTCTGATAGAAGCGATATAACGCT
>CAYNJB010000075.1:0-5198 GCA_964397515.1 uncultured Nitrosopumilales archaeon
CGTTGAAGAACTCGCGACGATACTGACCAATAATACTAAGAACTTACTTCTGTTCTTTCCATTAGACTTGTCCTGTTACAAAGACAGTTTCTCCTGCATGCATAGCTGCAGGATACATATAGAATAATATCACCCCATCTGTCGGCGCAATAACTCTATCTATGATCTCTCCGAAGACATCGGTTACTTCACCAAGTGTTTGTCCTTCGGTTATAATCTCCCCCGCCCTAGCCTTTGAATGCCATATCCCACCATGGGATAGGTTAACAAAATGTATTTTACTCACTTTTTTATGATCTTTCAATACTGGGGTACCCTCAATCATATTCAGATATTTCATTGCATTAATTACACCATTTACATGGTACGCTGTATCTTCATCTTTTAGCTGTCCCAAACCTCCAGCTTCCACAGTTAAAGCTGGTTTTTTCAAATTAACTGATTCGCTAGCAATTCCACCTGATCCAGTCATTGTCAAATAAAAGTCGTTGCTAAAGCATTTATCAATGGTTAGCATCTTTTCATCAAAATCGGGGTCGCCAGTAAGATATAATATATTCATTGGATAAAGATCTTCTATAAAGTCCCCACCATGTAAATCTATAACTACGTCTGCCTTTCTAATAAACTCATTAAAAATAACATATGCTATTCTGTCACTAATTGTCCCATCTTTTTTTCCAGGGAAGAGTGTGTTGATATTTTTCCCATCAATAGGATTTACATATTGAGTTCGGTTATTAAATGAAGCAATATTTGTGATTGGAGAAGATATGATCGCTCCGCTTATCTCTCTTGGATCAAATAATTTCTGTAGTCTAATATTTCCTTCAATCGATGAATATTCGCAAGCATGAGTCCCAGAATTTAAAAAAAGCACAGGGCCATCTTCAACACCATTTGTAATTAAAACAGGAATCTGAATAAGTGATGTAGGTGATTCAGCTATAGGAAGCCAGCCTTTTGCTTTCTCACCCGATTTGGCTTCAATATTGTGAATATTTACAGGATTTTTCAATTGATATCAAAAATTGTTTAACTGGTTTTATTTAATATATCTTTCCATATTGGATTTTCTTAATAAATTAGATGAATAACTAGTTGTTAAGAAAAATTAGGGTTTTGTCAATTCACTTTTAAGAGTAATGAAAAGCGCTGAATATAATTAATATTCTAGACATGATTATCCTAAAAAAATCATGATGATTAATATTTAATTTTTTTAATATAATAGGAGCTAATCCACCAATTTGTTAAATATGAATCGATTTCGTTTGAATAATTTGATATGATTTAAGAGGAATTAATATATATTGCAAAGTATTTCCTAAATTTGATGGTAATTGGTTGACTCTAAACCTTATTGGCGATTAATTAATATTCAGGTTCCATCAGAATCTTGGAGATATATAGCTAAGCGGCATAAGTTATCCCAAGACGAACCATCTCATACTGATAAAGAAATTGTGGCTGAAGCAGAAAACATAGTTGAATTAAGATTATTTCTTGGTTGTCTGATTGAATTACTTGAACAAGGCTACCAATACTACATTGATTTCATCTTGTGGACCCCAAATATCGATCTATATCCTGACCTTACAAAGATTGGATACAAATTAATATACGAAACACAGGCAAAAAAAAAATAATGGAAATCAATAGTAATTTGGAGTGTAAAATAAATTGAGTTCATATAATCCAAAAAATTATTTTAAGCTGATCAACATCCAAATACCTACAGATGATTGGATCTTTTATGCGAAAATGCAGAAGCATCGTGGTACCGGTAGAGGTGCAAGATATACTGATACAGAAATCTTGGCTGATTCAGATGATCCTGTTGATTTAAGAAACTTCCTTGGCTGCATAATAGAGTATATAATGCACGGGTATCGTTACTACATTGATTTCATCTTGTGGACCCCAAAAATTGACCTATTTCCATTCCTCGCGAAAAAGGGCTACCACATTAAATATGATACTCCTGCCAAAGACCAAACCAATGGCGATACCAAAAGCGCTTGATAATTAGCTGTTAAAACCTTTAATTCATGAATTTAGATATACTGATCGAGCTATTCAGCTATGGGCGATCTGAGAGGTAAGATACTCACAGTCAAAGGACCCATTGAGCCTGAGAAACTAGGGATCACCTTAACACATGAACATCTGTTTTGTGACTCATCTAATAGATTCGAAGAACCCGCATCATCCAAAGAGAAAGACTTAGCATATTCTCCTATATGTCTCGAGAATATGTGGTGGCTAAAGCGTCATCAAAGTTATAACCTCGATAATCTCTGCTTGAACAACTACGAAGATGCCATTTCTGAGGTCCGAAGGTTTAAGGCTAAAGGAGGAGGGACTATTGTTGATGTTAGCTCGAAGGGGCTATCAATTGACCCATTATCTGTTAGGCGGCTCTCAAATGAAGTTGGGTTAAATGTTGTATTGGGTACAGGCTATTATGTCTCAAAGACCCATCCTTCAAATCTAGCTGAGAAAACCGTTGACAGTATTTCTAAGGAGCTTAAGTTTGATATATTGAAAGGCTTAGATGGGACCGATGTAAGAGCTGGGATTCTTGGTGAGATCGGTGTCGCTGGGACTCACTGGGAAAAGGAACTTGTTATTCACAAGGATGAAGAGAAGGTGCTCAGGGCTGCTGCTCGAGCTCAAATCGATACAGGGGTAGCTATAAGCGTTCACCCGCCAAGGAAAAAGGATGAATCGCATCCATCTTCAAAGTGGGGTCTGGATATCCTTGAAATCCTCAGGGAGGAAGGCGCATTTCTTAACAAAGTGGTGATCTGCCATATGGATGGTTACGCTTTTACTGACCTGAACCTGAAGTATCAGGTCGAGATTGCAAAGAAAGGCGCATATGTTGAGTACGATCTTTGGGGGCAAGAGCACTACGTGGAGAGGTTACCGTGGTACTCAGCTCCATCAGATACACAAAGAACTGAAGCTGTGAAGAAGATGGTTGAAGCAGGATGCTTGAAAAGACTACTCTTCTCACAAGACATTTACACTAAGATGCAACTTACAAAGTATGGTGGTTTTGGCTACGACCACCTGCAACGGAATTGCGTTCCCATGTTGCTGAGATTTGGTCTAACAGATGCGCATCTACAAACAATATTTATTGAGAATCCTAAGCGGGTACTTCAAATAGTGTAGAAAAACGCTGTTCAACTTCACCTCCATCCTTAACAACTACTGGTCAAGAATGTTGAAGTACCTAACGAATATTTGTTTTAGCTGGAAAGAACAGACACTATTATGTGTAAGTTATTCTTAGGGGATTTGCTGTTTAACCTGAGTAAATCTAACTAATTCGATGATATCTTAATAGATGTTTTTCTTATTTCGGGTTAATATTAATTTATCAGAATCCTTTTTTAAACAGGATATTTATCTTTCAATTGAAATATTATGGTTCTAGTGCTAAATAAAAAGGACTTGCTATCTCTCCTAACTCCATCTGATAGTATATCTGCTGTAGAAGATGGATATGCGAAATTAGCATTACGGAAGGTTATGATGCCCCAACGAACAATAATGCATATCGAAGATCCTCTTGGCTTTTTTGGTGTTATGCCTGTCGCATCAAAAGATATTGGTGGGATTGCCATAAAAATAATCTCAACTTTTCCATCGAATTCCCTCCAAGTTAACCTGCCTCCAACTATGGGCTTTATTGCCCTTCATGATGTATCTACAGGTCAACTTCTTGCATTAATGGACGGTGTATCTCTTACAGCGTTTAGAACCAGCGCAGCTAGTGGGGTTGCAACAAAGTATCTCTCTAGAGCGAACTCAGAGGTCGTTGGAATATTCGGAACTGGAGTCCAAGCAAGAGCACAACTAGAAGCAGTTTGTAGTGTTAGACCTATAAAGCATATAAAAACTTATGATACCCAAATAGCGAAAGCTAAAGAATTTAGTAAAGACATGTCAAACATATTAGGGGTTGATATTACTCCCTGTAATGACCCTAAAGAAACAGTTACTGAAAGTGACATAGTGATTACATGTAGCACTTCTACTACGCCAGTATTTGACGGAAGATGGCTTTCTGTTGGTACACACATTAATGGAATAGGGTCACATAGGCCTGAGGTACGGGAACTTGATTCCATCACTATTAAGCGATCAAAAATAGTTGTAGATTCAGTCGAGGCCTGTCTTAAAGAAGCAGGAGATATTATAATCCCAATTAATGAAGGGGCCATTACTCAGGATCATCTTTACACAGAATTAGGAGAAATTATTCTTGGAAATAAAGCTGGGCGAATTAATGATGATGAAATAACTTTATTCAAGTCCGTCGGTGTCGCAGTTCAAGATTTAGCTATCACAATGAAAGCATACAATTTAGCCAAAGAACGGGGTGTCGGGAATACAATAGAATTATGATTAATTGCGATCTTTTGAACTAGATACATAAATATGTTAATATTGTTTTAGGGGCAGATATTATGCTAGTTAACTAATCTTGTTATTCTTTGAGCTTTTATTTTATTTTATTTCCGTACGTTCATATGTGTGATAACTATCTGTCTATTCTGATTTCTAGGATGTTTTGAGATATTTAGAAAGCCTATTCAATCCTTCAAGTACTGTATCTGTGTCCTTACAATAACTTAATCTAATATGCTTATCAAACGAATCTCCAAATGTAATTCCTGGTACTGTAAGAGTCTTTTGCTGTTTTAATAAGCCTTCAGCAAACTCTGTTGAAGTCATCGGCTTATTAATTTTAGGGAAGCTCACAGTTGTGCCTCTAGGTTTCACCCAACTTAGGAATTCTCTATGTTCATTCATCCATCTAGATGTAATATCCAGGTTCCGTTTACATAGCTCCAAGTTCTTTGGTACAATCTCGTCCCATTTTCGTAGCATCTGTGTTACAAAATATTCGCCTAAATTGTTATTCTGCATTGTCGTATAGAAGTGAAGGTCTTTTGATTTTTGAATAAATGTCTCATCTCTAGATATTATCCATCCAATTCTTACACCTACTGCGGCAAATGTCTTAGACACTGTACCCGTAGTTATGGCGTCTTCAGAAAATTCACATGCTGAAGGTGATGGTCCCCCTTCCAATTCTATCATTCTGTATGTTTCATCGTTAAGCAGTTTTGCTTTTGCGTCTTTAGCTATCTCACAATATGTCTTTAACTCAGATTTAT
>CAYNJB010000076.1:0-5174 GCA_964397515.1 uncultured Nitrosopumilales archaeon
TACATTCCCAAACCCCGCCCGCACCAGAGACGAGCTCCACTCTTTTCTCCTTCACATTATCACGGGAATCAAGAAGATATCGGTAAGCTTGACCTAAAGCCAAAGGTCCAATAAAATCTTCGGCGCGGCCGAAGACGGGGCAGGCTGCGACGCATAAACCGCATTTAATGCAGTAAGTGAATTGGATGTATTTTTCGACTTCATCTTCAGACTGGAGATATTGTGACGTTGGACTGTTTTGTTCTTCGACGTCTTGCCTAACGAGATAGGGTTTTACTGCTCTGTATTTTCTATGAAGCTCTTCTTCATCGACTACTAGGTCTTTGATGATAGGCAGATGTGGAAGAGGTTCTACTAGTAGCTCACTGGTTTTCAGTTCCGCTATCGGAGTGTAGCAAGCTAAACGGGGCACCCCATTAATTAGCATACCGCAAGATCCGCAGGAAGCCATTCTACAAGAATATCTGAAGGTTAACGATGGATCTAAATTTTCTTTAATGTAGATTAGACCATCTAGAACGGTCATCCCAAGACTGTATTTCACATCATATGATTTAGTTTTGGGATAACCTTCTTTATCTGGAATGTGTCTTGAAACTTTGAAGGTAACTTTTTCAGATTCTTCCAACCTTAGATCACCTAATATTTTCTCTCAGTTGGTTTCCATTTTTCGATAACTACGGGCTTGTATTCAACTTTGAGACCGGCCGGAGTTAAGTTGACCAATGTATGTTTAAGCCAGTTGACATCATCTCTTTCGGGGAAGTCTCGTCGTGAATGTGCACCCCTGGATTCTTCGCGAGCATAAGCTGAAATTAGCATCACTTCAGCCACATCAAGCATAGCTTCTAACTCGAGTACATCTGTCAGATTTGTGTTGTATATTCGACTAGTATCCTGGACGCCACGTGAAAAGTTTGATTTCAACCGGCGTATATTCTTTAAGCCTTCTGCAAGACCGGCCTCAGTCCTAAATACGTTAGCGGAACGGTCCATGGTTTCACGAATTTCATGTCTAATATCGTAAGGGTTTTCCTCAGGTTTTTTACCTAGAATCTTATCGAATATTCTTTTTTCTTCAGCTATAACCACGTCTTTATGTGTGACAGGAGTAACTCGCTGTGAAACAAACTTAGCCGCGGCCTCTCCAGTTAATGTTCCCCAGACTAGACATTCTGCTGTAGAGTTGGATCCTAGCCTATTGGCACCATGAAGCCCAACACATGAAACTTCACCTGCGACCCAGAGCCCTTTTACCTTAGTGGAGCCGGAAATATCTGCCTCAACGCCACCCATTGTGTAATGCGCCACAGGCCGAATAGGTATGGGGTTATTTTCAGGGTCAATTCCTGCAAGTTTCAAGCATATGTCTCTAATTCCTGGGAGCCTCTTAAGTATCTTCTCGTGTCCAAGGTGTGTAAGGTCGAGGTTGATACATGGAAATCCGTTTGGGCCTTCGACACTTCTGCCTTCTTCAATCTCTTTAACCACGGAACGAGATATAATATCTCTAGGAGCTAGCTCCATCTTTTCTGGAGCATACTTCTTCATGAGGCGTTCATTATTGGAATTCTTTAGATAACCTCCTTCACCCCTTGCTGCCTCAGTGATTAGAATTCCGGAGGGGACGAGTCCGGTTGGATGGAATTGGACGAGCTCCATATCTTGAAGAGGTATTCCGGCTCGTAGAGCCAAGGCCATACCTTCAGGAGTGGAAGAATGGCCATATGTTGTGAAACCGTAGAGTCGGCCAGTGCCCCCGGTGGCAAGAATCCCAGCTTTAGCAGTAAAGGCGCCCAAGTTACCTGTCTTCAAACGTATTGCCGTGAAACCCTGAAAAAGACCGTCGTCGACAATTATGGATGTCACAAACCACTCATGATTGAAAGTAATATTATCAAATTTCTGCGCAGTATCATATAATGTGCTCATTTCGAAGAAACCTACTTTGTCTTCTGCGAAAGTGGCGCGTGGATAACTGTGACCACCAAAAGGCCTTTGAGCGATTTTACCGTCTTTTCGTCTTGTCCAAGGCATTCCCCAATGCTCCAATTGCAGGATTTGCGTTGGAGCTGACCGAACAAATAGCTCAACTACGTTTTGATCAGCCAAGTAATCGCTACCTTTCACGGTATCGAACTGGTGAGCTTCAAAGGAATCCCCCTCATCGGTGTATAAAGACGCGGCGGTTCCCCCTTCAGCAGAGACAGAATGGGACCTCATGGACTGAACTTTTGACAGTACTGTGATAGACATTTTGGGATCAGTCTTAGCTGCTTCAATAGCAGCTCTAAGCCCAGCTAACCCAGAGCCCACAATTACAACGTCACATGATATACCTTCAAGCATTTTGGAGCCCTAGCTTTTGAAGTGTATGAGGAAGATTTTTTTCTACTCGCGACTTAATTTCTTCGAATAGAGAGTTTCCTTTTGCATCAATCCCAACTATTAGTGGACCAAAATTATTGACTTCAAGAATCCAAACTGCCTCAGGCATTCCAAGATCTTCTAGGTAGACGCCTTTAACAGCTGTTATGCGATCAGCAGTCAAAACTGCGGTGCCGCCGGTAGTTGCGAAATAAACAGCTCCAAACTTTGTCATTGAATCCGAAACGGATTTTGACATGCCGCCTTTACCAATTATGGCTCGAACATGGGTTCTTTTGATAAACTCAGGTTCTAACAAGTTCATCCTTGAACTTGTTGTAGGGCCAGCTGCAACAACGTTCCATCCTCCATTAATCTTCTTTATTATTGGACCGCAATGGAAGATAGCAGCCCCTTCAAGGGATAGATCAATTTTGCGCCCGTTTTTTAAGTCACGTAAAATATGAATATGAGCCTCGTCTCTAGCAGTATAGATAGTTCCGTTTAAGTGAACAATGTCGCCAATATTTAGATTCAAGATATCTTCTTTGGTTAAAGGAGTTGTGAGACTATATTTAGCCAAAAATATCACTTCCTAAGTTTATGCGATAGAAATTCAACGTTGCCACTCTCATATATTCTTGCTGATGCACGTCTTGCGGCCCAGCATTGGTAGTTGAGAGCTACAGGAAGGGTGGCTGTATGACAGTGAGCTAGTTCAACTTTCACACCAAGTAAAGTAGAATCGCCGCCCAACCCCATCGGCCCTATTCCTAACTTGTTTACCGCCTCCAGAATATCTGTTTCAAGTTCAGCTATTTCCGGATCAGAATTCCTATCGTTAAGGGGGCGGAGCAACGCTTCCTTCGCAATCTTCATCGCGATATCTGAAGAACCGCCTACACCGATCCCTAGAATGTTTGGAGGACAGGGGTTGCCTCCAGCTTTCATAACACAATTTAGTATGAATTCTTTAACCCCACTAATACCCTGTGTAGGAGTTAACATAGCCAGAGAACTCATATTTTCCGAGCCAGCGCCTTTAGGCATAACGGTTATCTCAACAAAGGGTTGGTCAGATATTTTATAGTTGATATACGGCACATGTTGCCCAAGGTTTGTACCTGAGTTTTTCCTCGAAAATGGATGAACAGCGTTCGGTCTTAGAGGAATAGTCTTTGTTGCCTCAGAGACAGCCTCATTAATTGAGTCTTCAAAGTCCTCAACTTGAACAGAACCAAGATCGGCGTAAAAAACATGTAGACCAGTATCTTGACACAGGGGAATATTCTTTTCCTCAGCCAGAGAAATGTTGTTGAGAATGGCTTTAAGCTGCATTCTTGCAACTTCATCACGCTCAGCATTATATGCAGATTTCAGAGACTCTTTAACGTCATTTGGAAGATATATTGAGGCTAATCGTAGAAGTTCAATAGCAGTTGATTTGATAAGTGATCCACGTATCATTATAAAAGGTGAGAATAATAAGGATAAAAACCTTATCTTAAAATAATATTTAAAGTATATATTACTTCAAAGATTAGTTAAATAGAATCGTAAATTATCTAATAAACATATATTTTTCGATGAAAAATCAAAAACATTTACTTATACATGATGTCATAGAGCGGAAGAATTAATTAAAAATAAGAAGTCAATGATTGATCACGTTTTCCCTCTTTCTTACGATGATATTAAAGCTGAATGATATCAAAATAGATGTTGATTAATATGTAAGGGCGATTTATAGCCAGATTCAAATATGTGTAGTTATATGTTTCTGTCGGGCCCGTAGCTCAGCATGGATAGAGCATCGGCCCTCTAACTCATATGAGGGAGGAGAGCCGGGGGTCGCGAGTTCGAATCTCGCCGGGCCCGCTCAGTATTAAGAGATAAACTCACTGTTGGATCACACTTAAGCTTACATTTTTCAATCTTTATTTATACGAATCAGAGAGTTAGGATTTAACACGGATATTCTGGAAAAATAAGATGATCAATTAATTTACCCATATATCTGAAAAGTAAAGACATACAACAATAGTTTACAAATATATTTAAAAAAAAGACAAAAGAATTATTAAAGTATAATAAATAGAATTAGTAGACCAAGATATACAATGTCAAGTCCTAAGATTTGGATTTCAGAGATTCGCGCACCCTTCCTTCTGCTCCCACTAATATTTGTGTTAATTGGGGTGACTATGGCCTGGAGAGACGGGTTTTTTAATCCAGTTTATGCCTTATTGACATTGATAGGTGTGGTATGCCTTCATGCAGCGGCCAATATTCTGAATGATTACTTTGATTACCGCAGCGGAATAGATCTGCATACAACAAGAACTCCGTTTAGTGGAGGAAGCGGTATCCTCACAAGCAATAAGATGACACCTAGAAACGTGCTTTTTGAAGGTATTTTATTTTTAGTTATCGGACTAAGTATAGGCGGGTACTTTCTTTACACTTTAGAATTTAACCCCATTCTTATTTTTATTATGGCTTTTGCAGTGTTAGGAATCATTCTCTATTCACCAACAATATCACGCTTTGGAATTGGAGAATTTGTAGTTGCACTTATGTTTGGACCATTATTACTATTCGGAGTTTACTTCGTACAAACTATGTCGGTGAGTGTGGAGCCAATTCTTATCGGCGCGGTGACCGGAATTTTGACTTCAAGCGTGTTATACATAAACGAGTTCCCGGACCACGACTCAGATAAGAAGATGGGGAGATTACATCTTGTTGCAAGGATGGGTAAAAAGAGTGCTTCGAAAAAACTCAAATATATTTTCGCGTTCGCGTAT
>CAYNJB010000077.1:0-5123 GCA_964397515.1 uncultured Nitrosopumilales archaeon
CTCTGAATGTCTAGCAAATTTTTCAATTATTGAAAAAGCGTTTTTAAATTTAGTGTCACCTGACCCTGCTGATAATGGCAGGTTTAACTTTGTTCCAGTTGCATTGTCTGACCCAGTTTCTTCTTTGGCTCCTGTTCCTGGATAAATAAGTTCTTCATGTATATCTGCAATAAAAACTTGTGGGTCATCATAAAATTCATAATGAACCCCATCACCATGATGCGCATCGATATCTACATATAAGATCCTGCCTAATTGATATCTTTTCTGAATATAAGATATTGCTACTCCTATATCGTTAAAAACGCAAAAACCTGCAGCTTTTGATCTTCTTGAATGGTGCAGTCCCGCAACTGGGATAAAACAGTGAACAATTTTTTCACTCATAACTCTTTCTAACCCATCTATTACACTACCTACTACAAAGCATGCTGCTTCGAAAACTCCTTTAAATGCAGGGGTATCCCCATAATCCAGTGATCCTTGCCCTAACTCTGACCTCTCTTTTACATACTGAATATATTCTTTAGTGTGAAAATACTCTAAGATTTCTTCGGTTGCTAAAACTGGCGGTAAAACCACAATCTCACTTCTGTCCAATAGTCCTTGAATTTTTATAGATTTCCAGAATGATTCTACTCTCTTCTTATTGAAGTGGTGATCTCTTGGGAAAGAGTAACTTAGTAATTCGTTCCCATAATATAATCCTACTGAACACATTAATAAGTCGCCCTAAATAATTATCATCAAGGTCTGATTAATCTCATTACTTGTCTCTAGACTTAAGAGTTATTTCTCTAGCCCTCTGAAAATCTTTATCAGAATTAACTGAAAAAAATGACTCCAACTCTGGATCAACTGCTTTTATCTCGGTAGCAATATCCAAAAATTTCACTGAATAGAGATCCTCAACGATGTTGGTGATGTCCTTGGTGTCTGTCTTCTCTAATGTTGCACCTAAGAAACTTTTTCTTCTATATACCGCAAGCATAGGTTCAATTGAACCATCTGGCCATCTCGGGACTACTGCATCATTTTTTTGTATCGATTCAAATAACATATTTAATACATCTGGCTTTAAAAAAGGCGTATTTTCACGAGTAATTAGACAACAGTCCGATTTACTTACTTTTATCCCTGTTAATATGTTTGAAACTAAATTTTTAGGTTGACCTTCAATTATTATCTTTACTCCAAATGGTGATATTGCTTCAACCAATTTCAAGTTAGGTTCATTTTGGAAGACCACATGTATTTCGTCAGCAATTGTCCATACTGCGTCTAATACATATTCTAAAAAGGTACATTCTCCTCCAGGTTGAAAAAAACGTCTAGGAAGCTTATAACCTTCTCTCCCATAAGCTATTATTACTGCTGATCTACCTGTTCGGTACCCCAATCTTATCCCTCAAATGGTTAGAAATATTTTCATTCTATAACTTATTTTTCCGAAAAAAGAGCAATAAAATGTTTCTTATCTGATCATTATTGAACTGCATTAACTTTATCTTCCATTCTTCTAGATTTATCGCGTCTATCATCTATCTTTAAAGTAGCAATGATTCGTTGTGCGTTCATATCTGATAATGCCTTATGAGCGACTCTAAAAGCGTCTAAAATAGTGTCTATTTTTTCTGCCTCAACTATTGTTCCCATTGGTGTGACTTGAATTCTCAGACCTTTTATTGAATTAATGGATTCTATTGCTTTTTTTACATATCTACTCAGACTTGTACCTTCACCCACTGGGAAAATAGTCATTTCAGCTATTATTCTCTTTGCGTCGTGTGTTCTTTTTGTCATTATTATTGATATTCTGTTTATTAGATATATATAATTCTATTATTTCTTATATCCAAGTTTCCTAAGAAGCGATTTTCTATCCTCTTTATCTTCTTCTATGACTTTGATCTAATATCCGATTAACTCCGTCGGGTAATTATAATAAAATATTAAATAACCCAATCCAACCTTCTCCACACAACGTATTGTTTCTATCCTACGCGTGTTTGTGTTAAGTTCATCGATTTTAATTTTAGTTTTTCTATCATCTTCTGATTTTCTTCTACATCTGTTCTTATCCCCATCTTGTTAAATTGGTCGCTATCTATTTTTATTTCACCAAATATTTTCTCCTCAATTTCTTCAATAATTCTATGATATTTTGTTTTAACTCTATATATTGAGGTGTAGTGTAAATAAATTGCTTTAATCAATCTAACGATCTCGAAGCCAATATATGTGAATGCTTCTACTACCCTATGGTTATCAGCTAAATATCTTGTTTTCTCTGAAATCAAATTGAGTGATTCAGATGACGTGAATAAATACTCTGTATTTGAGTTTTCAAGTTCTTTAAACCATGTTTTCCAAACATGTTCAAAAAACTCCAATCGTCTTTTTATGCTTGATATGCTTGCTTCACTTAAATTCAAAGCCTTATTTTCTGCTTCAGTGAACTCTATATGCAAATTTTTTATCTGGTCAAGTAAATGAGCTGGACTCGGTATTAATCCTGAAGATAATATTAAACCTTTTAAAATTGAATAACCTGCATATAACATCCAATAACCTCCACTTTGGTTATATCCTTCTTTATATGCGCTTGTTGCAGCTCCTAAGCCAAGTAAAATCTTATTAGTCTCTTCACGCGCTAGTTTTCTTCTAATAAGTTGTAATCCTGCACTTTTTGATCTAGAGATCGCAGAAGCTAAAATCCAGCGCTTATCTTGAACCGGGACGCAACTTCCAATCGTAGACCGCAAATGGTTATTTTTTAATTCTTTAATCTCTCTTTCTTTAATAAAAAATGCGTCTATAACTCTGTTCTCTATACGTAATCTTTCTGACTTTCTATTATTTTTCGTTGTAATTAATAGGTCCAGTTCACATACTGGGTAATCTAATCCAGCTGAGAAACACCCTATTAATCCAATGGACGATTCAGGAAATATCTCTCTTGTTGATTGTATTAAGTCATGGTGTTCATCTAGTCTCGGTTTTAACATTTTTTTTGTGCTCCTGTAAACTTAGTTTTCTTTTAGTAAAACTTATATCTTAGAAATCGCAGGTACATGTTAGTTAAAAGTTTTCTGGTGATTAATTTTGTCAAATGAACGAGAATATTCAGGTTTAATTCGTATGAGGGAACGACAAGATAGATGTCCAAGATGTAGTAAGGGACCAATGGTTGTTGATGCTAGCGGCGGTGAATTATTCTGCAGTAGTTGCGGTTTTGTAGTTAAGGATAAGATTGAAGAAGTAGGCCCCGAGTGGCGAGCTTTCTCAAAAGAGGAAAAGGATGATCGAAGCAGAACCGGTGTACCATCATCTTTAGCTATGCATGATATGGGTCTAGCAACCGTCATTGGACTAGCTGATCGAGATGCTTCGGGTAGATCCCTTCCTGTCTCTATGCGGGCAACTATAGAGCGTTTAAGGACTTGGGACGGTCGAAGTCAAGTTCATGAACCTGTTGACAGGAACTTAAGACAAGCCTTTAGTGAGCTTGACCGATTAGCAGATAAGCTTAATGTTAGTGATTCTGTAATTGAGAAGGCGGCATATATTTATCGTAAAGCTCTTGAACGTGGACTTGTAAGAGGGCGATCAATTTCTGCTTTAATTGCTGCATCTCTCTATGCTGCATGTAGAGACACTGAAACACCTCGAACTCTGAAAGATGTTTCTGGTGTTAGCAATGTCAAGAAAAAAGATGTTGCTCGATGTTATAGGCTATTATTACGTGAGATGGATATCCGAATGCCTGTAGTTGATCCTACAAAATGTATTTCTAGGATTGCTAGCAAATCCGGTTTGAGTGAAAAAACTAAAAGAAAAGCTTTGGATATATTAAGGAAAGCCGAGGAAACTCGAACCTCTGCTGGAAAGGATCCAATGGGGCTTGCTGCGGCTGCGTTGTATGTAGCTTGTGTCATATTAGGTGAAAATAAAACCCAAAAAGATGTGGCTGAAGCTGCTGGTGTGACTGAAGTTACTATTAGAAATAGATATAAAGGCTTGAAAGTTGCTTTAGGCATGTAATCTGAAGTCTAGTTTGACATATATAGCATCTTAGCTCTACTTCTTATTAGTATTTCAATATCTTCCATAATGTTGTTTGTCTCCCTTAATGATTCGGGTAATCTTTTTTCACTCCATTTTCTACTTTTTCCATATGTCTCGCAAAATAAAGATGAGGCAAATAAAATTTCTGAGTCCTTTTCAACTAACTTCCGCATAGTCCGCACATCTAATTTTCTATTTTTCTTTAGATCAAAGTATCCTTTATCCATTTTTTTAAAATTCTTAACTGCCTCTGTTATTCTTTTATAAGTTTGCAGAACTTCACTTTTATCGTTAAAATTGACTGATTTTTCTATTTTTTTATCAAGTGTTTGTAAAACTATATTAATTTGCTCACTTATCTTCTTATCAATCAGTTTATCAATAATTTTTAATTCATATTTAGTTACCTTACCTGTATTGATAATCAATTGAAGTTTAGACGCAAGTCTTAACATGTTTTTAGTTTGTTTTTTAGACTTATTTATTGATCTTCTATTCTCTTTTGCTTCTCCTTTCAATCTGTTAAATGCCTCGGGAAAATAAATATTATGGTTAATTTCTTATTTTACTCGTCTTCGTATTTTTTCTTCAATAAATCCATCTGGGAATATCCCTGCAAATTTTTCTTTAATTATGTTAGCATACATCTGAGTCTCGTCGTCTGCCATATATTGGAATAAATATTCTCCCATATATGGTGAAGGGGTTCCTTCCCGTGTAATGAACTCCATATGCATTAATGGGTCCCCTTTTTTTATTGTAATAGGCACTCTCTCATTATTTAGATTAACAAGTTCAAGAGCTAATCTTCCAACAAACCCACTATGAACTTTTGCGGCGTTTAAAAATGAAAGCCCCATTCTTCCATACTTACTCTTAGCTGTTAGGTGAGCAACAAAATTCGGCGGCGTGAAAACTACTTCATGGGAAATCAAATTCCTATGTTCAAGATAATTTAACGATGTATCTTCATTTACGGTAAGAACATAACCATCGCCGTCAAGCAAGTTTTGATTGAACGGGTAAACCAATTTGTATTCCTCAATTATTTCAAT
>CAYNJB010000078.1:0-5087 GCA_964397515.1 uncultured Nitrosopumilales archaeon
AAGCTTTTGAATGAGTGTATATTTTATCTAAGGATGTGATATCGAAGTCATAGCCAAGGCCTATCTTGCCCAAACCTATCAATAATGAATTAATAGTCAATCTAACTTCTCAAAAACCCAATAAGTGCTATCGCCAAAACCAGCATCATCATAGTAGTGACCCCAAAGAAAGCCATAATCTATTGGTCTACAATCAAAATGCTCAATAAAAAATCTCCCAAAATCCCTTTTAAATAAAAGGTCATCCCGGCCTCTATAGTGAACATGACCAGGAACTCTACTGAAAATTTCACCAAAGGCAACATACTTCTTTGACAAGTCATACATTTTTTGCATATTTTCCAATAGTTTATCAGGGTGAATGTGTATTAAGACACCTGTTGTAAACACTAAATCAAAATAATTATTTGGCAAATCAGCTTCAAGAATAGAGGAATTAACGGAGTATTCAAAATCATATTTTTTAGTGACAATTTCATATGGGATAGGGCTTAGTTCTATAATTGACTTCTTTGATTCTGGTAAATAATGATTTAATAACTCAATATTTCTTCCAATATTACATCCACATTCCAAGACGGATTTAATATCATGAGTGTTTTTTAAAATTTTTGACCAAGCTTCAACCCCAGAGTTAATATCAAAATTACTGTTTCTTTCAATATACTCTTCAGCATACTCTTTCGACCAAAATTGCTCTTGAATCCCCATAATTGTCTCCTTATATTAGTGTTTAATTATCTATAAAATTTTTTACTTTTTCTAGGGCTTTTGTAATCAAATTTCTTTTTTAATAAACTGATTCAATCTTTTTAGTTGTGAATATCCTAGAGCAGCTTGAATATCAGTCATTCTGTAGTTGAATCCTAGACTGTGTTGCTCATAATACCAACCACCATCATTGTGGTTAATGGTAATTATTGATATAAAGAATATTGTCGATAACCCAACTTGGAGACTGTAAATTTAAGTTAGTAAAATTATAAGGAAGATATATGTTAAGTAGTTCGACTATATTAGTTACTGGAGGTACGGGTTCATTTGGTCAAGCATTTGTCCCAATGACTCTAGAAAAGTACAACCCTAAAAAAATAATTGTTCTCTCACGTGATGAAATGAAGCAATGGGAGATGGCAAAACTATACAAAGATGACCCAAGAGTTCGTTTTTTTATTGGTGATGTGAGAGATAAAGATCGTCTTTATCGAGCATTAGACGATGTTGATTATGTTGTTCATGCAGCTGCAACAAAGATAGTACCAACGGCTGAATATAATCCATTTGAATGTGTTAAAACTAATATTAATGGTGCCATGAATGTTATTGATGCGTGTATAGACAAAGGTGTTAAAGGATGTGTTGCGCTCTCAACAGATAAGGCAAGCAGCCCAATAAATTTATATGGAGCTACAAAACTAGCATCAGATAAGCTTTTTGTCGCTGGTAACGCCTATTCAGCAGAACATAAGGCAAAATTTTCGGTTGTTAGGTATGGCAATGTCATGGGTTCAAGAGGATCAGTTATACCTTTCTTTAGTAGTTTAAAACATACAGGAGAGTTACCAATTACTGATCACAGAATGACACGTTTTATGATTTCTTTAGAAGAAGGCGTTGAGCTCGTTTGGCATGCTTTTGAAGACATGGTGGGCGGAGAAATATATGTCAAAAAAATACCATCTATGAATATTATGGACCTCGCAAGCGCAATTGCTCCGGATGCTGAATTAAAGGAGGTTGGGATAAGGCCGGGCGAAAAGCTCCATGAGCAAATGATTGGCATAGAAGACTCTTCCTCAACTTTTGCATATGAAGACTACTATAAGATTTTACCAATGATTAATGACTGGTGTGTTGATGAGGGGCGAATTAAAGATGGAGTTAAGGTAGATCCAGACTTTGTTTATGAAAGCTCAAACAATACTGATTGGATGACAAAATCTGATTTGCAGACTTGGTTAAAAGAGAATGAACACAAATTAGGAAAAATATGAGTTTCATACCTTATGGCCGTCAAGATATATCTCAAGATGATATAGATGCAGTAGTAGAAATACTTCGTTCAGATTTTCTGACACAAGGTCCAACGGTCAAGAAATTTGAAAAATGTTTAGCTGAATACTGCGATGCAAAATATGCTGTTGCTGTTAATAGTGCAACTAGTGCAACTAGTGCACTTCACATAGCATGTTTAGCGCTTGATGTTGGCAGTAATGATATTGTTTGGACATCTCCCATTACCTTTGTAGCAAGCGCAAATAGCGCTTTATATTGTGGAGCAAATGTTGATTTTGTAGATATTGACTATGAAACAAATAACATAAGTATAAGCGCCCTAAAAGACAAGCTTGAGAAAGCAAAAAATTCGAATTCTTTACCAAGTGTATTAATACCAGTCCATATGGGCGGAACTAGCTGTGATATGGAGCCTATTTTTAAATTATCTAAAGAATACGGATTTAAAATTATCGAAGATGCATCGCATGCAATAGGTGGATCGTATAAAAATAGCAAAATTGGCGCCTCTCCATACAGTGACATAACTGTATTTAGTTTTCATCCAGTTAAAATTATTACTACAGGCGAAGGCGGCGCTGCTCTAACAAATGATAAAATAATATATGAAAAACTTGCATTATTTCGAACTCATGGAATTACTCGTGACGCTGATAAGATGACACATGCATCTGAAGGCGGTTGGTATTATCAACAGATTGAGTTGGGTTTTAATTATAGGATAACAGACTTACAAGCTGCTTTAGGCATTTCTCAAATGTCACGTATTGATTCTTTTGTTTCAAAACGAAATGAATTAGCACACCGCTATAATGAGCACTTATCAAACTTGCCTTTACAACTCCCTAAGACCTCAAAGAATACATATTCTTCATATCATCTATATATGGTCAAGCTATTAGAAAATTCTCCAATTGAACGTAAAGAATTATATGATGGTTTAAGGAATAGTAATATAGGTGTAAATGTTCATTACATTCCTGTTCACTTGCAACCTTTTTATAAGAATAGAGGTTTTTCAGAGGGAGATTTTCCAGAAGCTGAGCGGTTTTATAAACATGCAATCTCATTACCTCTTCACCCAAAACTAACCATGGACGAACAGGATTATGTTATCAACAAGATATCTGAGTTACTAAAATGACAATCTGCGTTATTCCAGCTAGAGGCGAAAGTAAAAGAATACCAAGAAAGAATATTAAGGATTTTAATGGTAAACCTATGATTCAGTGGTCAATTGAGGCCGCAGACGCTTCAAATATTTTTAATAATATTTTTGTATCAACTGATGATGATGAAATTGCTGAAATTGCAAAAAGTTTAGGAGCGGAGGTTCCATTTATTAGACCAAAAGAGTTGTCAGATGATTATACCAATACAACAGATGTGATAGCGCATGCAACAAAATGGGCAATGAGTGAGAGCATAGATGCTTCAATTGTATGTTGTCTTTATGCAACGTCACCATTTGTATTACCAGCCGATCTAGAAGAGGCGCATAAAATAATTACTTCAGAAAATTGGCAGTATGTTTTTTCAGCAAGTGAGTTTTCCTCGCCAATCTTCCGTTCGTTTGAACAAATAGAAAATGGAGGTGTCAAAATGTTTTACCCACAACATTTTGAGACAAGATCTCAAGATTTACCTCAGGCATTATATGATGCGGGTATGTTTTATATGGCGCGTGCAGAAGCCTGGCTCCAAGGTTTAAAAATTTTTGATGATCATTCTTTCCCTCTTAGAATTCCTAGTTGGAGAGTGCAAGATATAGATACGCCTGAAGATTGGGATCGAGCAGTATTGATGGCAAAAGCAATTCATGAGGCCTAGAAAAATTTGAAAGATAACATTTTTGTATTTCGAGTTGACTCATCTATAGAAATAGGCAGTGGTCATTTAATGCGCTGTCTTACTCTTGCAAAAGGGTTAAGTGAAAAAGGCGCTATTTGTAGCTTTATATGCAGAGCTTTGGATGGGAATTTGAATTATTTAGTTTCATCAGATGGTAAGATATTGATAATGAAGAGGACTGGAAAATAGCAGAACTAAAGTACCAGTTAAAAAAAAACAAGATCAATGCCTAAACCAAAAAAAATAAAATTCTGCATAACGTGCTTAGAAACAAATTTAAGACCCAATGCCTATTTTGATAAATTAAATCAGTGCTTAGCTTGTAGATATTATTCTGAGTTCAGAGAAGAAAATAGATTACAAAAATTAGAATATCTAAAAGAGTTAATTAAAAGAAAGAAGAAGATTTCTAGAGCAAAACATCACTTTGATTGCATAGTTGGTGTAAGTGGAGGAAAAGATAGCACCAGACAAGCTCATTGGGTAAAAGAAAGACTTGGCTTAAATCCTCTGCTAGTTTGTGTTTCGTACCCGCCTTTACAGATGTCTGAAGTTGGTGCCAAAAATCTTTCTAATCTTATATCAATGAATTTTGATCTTTTTTGCTTAACACCCGCACCAAAAACTTCTGCTAAGTTATCACTAGAGTCCTTTATAAAATTTGGGAATATCTGCAAAAGTACTGAGTTGGCTCTATTTTCATCTGTCCCAAGAATAGCCATAGACTTCGGTATTAACATAATTTTTTGGGGAGAAAATCCTGCATTAATTAGGGGAGACTCAGCTGTTCAAGGTGAAGATGAATTTGATGGAAACAATCTTAGAGAACTCAATACACTTAAGGATGGAGGTTACAATTGGATGAAGAGTGTTTCTTCTCTAGACAAGATTGAGCACTATTATTATCCTGAAGTAGAGTTATTTAAAAAAAAGAAGATCTCAATATTTTACTTATCTCCTGCATGGGAGGACTTTACTCTTCACAACAACTCTCTTTATGCCTCTCTTCAAGGCCTAACCCTTAGACCAGGAGAAGAGTTAGTTACTGGTGACATATCTAATGCTTCAATGCTTGACGAAGAATTTACAAATATAAATTACATGATTAGGTTTTATAAGTACGGGATAGGCAGGGCAGCTGATTATCTAAGTGAAAAAATTAGAGAAAAATTAATTTCTAAAGAAGAAGCATCTAAAATCGCCAATAAATATGATGGAGT
>CAYNJB010000079.1:0-5026 GCA_964397515.1 uncultured Nitrosopumilales archaeon
GAGGACTGTTTGGGAGTATGTAAATTTACAACTAGAACTGATATTAAACTACTTGCGAAAGCCGTATCTGTTGCAACTGGCTGGAATTTCTCAATAGAGGAAGCGATGAATGTGGGAAAATGAATCATAAATCTATTACGCGCATTTAATGTTAAACATGGTCACACAATTGAAATGGATTATCCATCACCTCGATATGGGTCAATACCTGCTGATGGACCAGCAAAAGGAAAGAATATCATGGATTATTGGTCTAAGCTACGTGATAATTATTACATTCAAATGGGCTGGGATAAGGATACTGGAAAACCTCTTCCTGAAACTTTGAGGCACATCGGCTTAGAACACATTATCCATGAGTTATGGAATAGCACCTAATATTTCCAAATATATTAATTAATGTAACGCAGGACGATATAAGTTACTAATAGTTCAACTTCTTACATTATTACACACTTATTCTGACTTGGATAGTTTTGCACCGTTAATTGACTCTATGTTGTAGACATAAAATTTGTTAACCGCCTATCAAAATTAACTTCATGAACACAACAGCTCTGATGCCCTTGAGCACCAGAGTTCTATACATCGATCATTCCATGAACTCTAGCAAATAATTGATCCTTTTTCTCGAGAAGAGTAATGTTACAAGTGAGACAATCTTCCATTTTTTTATGTTTGAAATTAAATTTAGCATATCTTATCTGAAGCCTATCACATTTGAGTTTATTCATCACTAATTCAGATGGCTTTTCCGATGATCATCTAGGCTATCAAACATAACAGAATAGATGTTAAAAAATATTCTTTAATCGTTTTTAAATAGTAATATCTACTGAATTATCAACTTTTCACTCTTATAATTTTTTTACGACCCATTACATGCCAATATTCAACTTCAGAAGTAGCTTGTATCTTTGAAGAGATCTCTTCATCTTTTGGCATCTCTACATCAAAGTATTCAAAAGTCTCTAAATCCATAAGTTGAATAGCCGTCCCTGTGATTGAAATTACTTGAGCACTCCTTTTTTCTAATAGAGGTACCTCAATATTAGTCGATACAGGTGAAACAATGCTTCTTTTTACTCCATCAAATAATCCAATGCCAACTACTCTTGCTTTTGCAGAACCATGTTTACCAGGTTTTGATTTATCATAACCGATTATTTTAGATGGTTCCCCATCTATCAATATGTAAGAACCTTCTTTAACGCTACTAAGCTCAACTGGTTTACTCATAAAATTTATTCAACCCTACAAAGTAGAGATTATATTTCAAGTATAATTGCCTTTCTATCATACTTATTCCGATTTATTAACGGATAAATAAATGTTGATGTATTATTGATTATTGAAAGAATTAGTAATTCAATTAATAAATCTAGTCTAAATATAAAAGACTAATATCTAGCTGGTATTAAAATCACTTGCGCATGATGTATACAAATAAATCTAAAGTAAGATCAGTCGGTATAATAACTAAAGAAGGATTAGGTCCAGCTTTAGATGTTGCAGTAAAATTAGCTAAACTTTTAATTTTAGCAAAAATGAAAGTGTACAGTATAAAACCGCTTAAGAATACAAAAGTTATCCAAGTTTCTAATACAAATGAATTAAAGAATATTCACCCGGATATAGTAGTAAGCATAGGTGGAGATGGAACACTTCTGCGAACACTGCGAAGCTTAAATGATCATACACCTATTCTATGTGTAAATGTAGGAATGCGGGGAATCCTTGCTGAGATAACGCCTAATGATCTTACATTAGCTGTTAAGAAATTGAAAACAGGCAATTATTTTTTAGATAAAAGAATTAGAATCAAGGCATCTATAAACAATATAATTTCATCGCCATCTGCAAACGAAATTTTTATTTCAAGAAGTGAACATATAGGTACCCCTTATTTCACTATCAGTATTGGAAAAAACAAACAGATGAAAGCAAGAATGGATGGGCTTATTATTTCTACACCTACTGGATCTACAGGTCACTCATACTCTTTTGGTGGACCAGTTTTACTTGAATCTCTTCAATCACTAATAATAACACCTATATCACCCATACCTTACATACCTTCAATTGTTGTTCCAATAAGCCAAATAAAAATATCTGTAAACCAAGAAACTAACTTAGTAGTCGACGGTCAAGAAGTGTATAAGATCAAAGCTAATAATATTATTAATATATCAAAACATGAATATGACATTTCCCTAATAAGATTCAATAATTTACATTTAAAACAACTTGATAAAATCATCTCTTCTTAAAATGTGTTTTATTAATCATTATTATTCAGAACTTTCCCAACATGTTTATCAATGACTATGGATATATTGAACTTTATTGCGTTGGCGAAAAAATTATGTTTGACTCATTAAGCAATGGAAATGATGACATTATAGTAAAAGTAACTCAAACAGGTTTTACAGACCCATCAGGCGTTCAAGGAATAATAGTTCTCACTTCAGATGATGGAAGAAGTTTAAGCATGAGCTCTTTTTCTGGTGAAGTAGCCAATTATGTCTCAAAATTTATGGATGGTGATCGGACCTCAACTCCTTCAATTTATAAAATGATTTCTGAATTAGCTGATAGGCATTCAATATTCTTAAAAGAAGTTGAAATATATGAAAGAAACTCAGTGTTAAGAGCTAATTTATACTTTAAATGTCGAGATGATGATTACACATTACATAATTATCGCGCCTCTGATTCTATTGCACTTGCAACTTTTTACGACGCCCCAATTAGAATAAGTCGTAGTCTTTTTGATAAGCTCTCATCCCAAGTTTATAAAAATAAACGATGACTATCACTTATCTATACAAAAAAATAGATGAAAAAACATCATGTTAGTCTTAGATACTACTGCATTCTATGCGGGAGTTCCTTATTTGAGTAACCAAACGAGTTATACAACATTTGAAGTGTTAGAAGAAGTTTTGCAAAAAAGCACTAATAAAACAGCCATTCAATCTTTAATTGATTCAAAAAGATTAATAATTAATCATTATACACAAAATTCTCTTAATAAGATTAAAGATATAGCAATGAAAAGTGGGGATTTTTTTTCATTATCATTAGCTGATCAATCTGTATTAGCTTTAGCTTTGGATTGGAAACAAATTAAACAAATGTCCATATCTTCGGATGATTACGCAATTCAAAATGTAGCTAAAATTCTTAACATTCATTTTTCACCAACTATGACTAAGGGAATTAAAAAATTGATAATATGGGAAATATTCTGTCCGGGTTGTGGTAAACGGTATAAAAAATATTCATCAAAATTATGTGAAATATGTGGAACATCTCTTAAAAGAAAAGCTATGAAAAAGAAGAAATCTTTGTAGGAAGATTTAAGCCCTGGGATATATCATTATTTACTATGATTGAGTCAGGTGTTTACCCTAAAAAAAATATAGATATCATTAAGATATTATCTGAAATACTAACTAGTGATCCAGATAATGTTGGAGCTGTACTAACTTTTTTTGGTATAACTAAACGATTTAGTGGGACAAAAAAAGAAGTTACTAATATTGAAGTAGAGTCATATGTTGAACATGCGTCTCCAATAATTTTAAAAATATGTCAAGAAGTTAAAGAAAAATATAATCTATCTTTTGTTTATATCTACCATTTTATAGGCAATTTTAACGTAGGTGATCCGCTTGTGTTCGTGGCAGTAGGTGGAAAAACTAGAAAAAAAGTTTTTCCAGCAATACAAGAAGCAGTAGAACGATATAAAAGTGAACCTGCGCTTTTTAAAAAAGAAGTGTATGTCGATGGATCACAACAGTGGATATCACACGCATAGCTATTCTAATCTGCTAATTCGTCTACCATTCGCCTTTCTGGCGGTATTGTTTGATGTGATCCAATTTTAGTTGAATGTAATTCACAACCTTCTCCGATTATAGTATCATCCCCAATCACAGATATTCTTGAAATCGAAGTAGGTTTTGAATAAGATGAGTTGACAATTACATGTCGCCCGATAATACTATTTTTTATTTTTGAATAATTATGTATTATACTCCTATCCAAAATTGCGGAGTTATCAATAACCACATTATCTCCGATAACTGTAAAATTATCAATACTTGAATTTCGTATGAAGGTACCTTCGCCAATTTGACAATGTCGTCCTATCAAAATTGATCCATCAAAATTTATTTTACCATTCTTAATATTTTGAATAATGGTATTTCTTTTCTTCATTGAGTCTTTACTTTTTCCCTCAATCCAAATATTATAGTTTTTTCCACTTATATGATATGTATTAATTCCTTTTACACCTGATTGTAGTATATGTCCCATTGCAGTAAGATAGTTTGCAGGAGTTCCTAAATCATACCAATCTCCGGGAAGAATATAACCATAAACCATATAATTTTTTTCTACTAGATAGGGAATAAAATCTTTACCAAAATCCAAGCGTCCAATTTTCTCCATCATTTTCTTAGTTTTTTCACTATTTAGTATTTCTCTGACTTTCGGATCAAATAGATATATCCCTGTATTTGCAAGATTTGTTGGCGCGTCTTTCAGCTTTGGCTTTTCTACAAATTTTTCTACAAACATTTTTTTATCTAAGGATATTATACCATAATCTTCAACGTTCTTCACGTGTGTTAGCGCTAACGTAAGGAATGTTTTCTTCTGCAAATGCGTCCTCAACATATCCTTAAGATCTAAATCAAAAAGATTATCTCCCTGCATTACAAGTATTGGATCGGTTATATCATAATAGTTTAATATGATCCTTAATGAATCTGCACTACCTATGTCTTCATCATGAGGTTGATATTTAATATGAATTCTTGGCGTTATTCCGTATTTTGCAGAAAGCGAAATTCCGTCGTCAAAATAATCATGTAAATTCTTATAATTTATATATCCTTTAACACCAAAAATAAAGTGTTGTACACCTTGTTTTGCAAGTTCAACTAAACCTCGCTCAATAAGTGGTCTATTTAAGAATCTAACATATGCATTTGAGACTTCATCAGTGAGTGGT
>CAYNJB010000080.1:0-4993 GCA_964397515.1 uncultured Nitrosopumilales archaeon
TGCATGCACACAACATGTGCATGTAGATGTATGCATATGTATGATTGTATGCATAGTAAACATGCAGTGAATGTACAGTGAACGTGCAGGTAATGCAAGCGTTACACACATACTGACAGACATACTGACAGACACACTGACAGGCATACTGACACGAACACACCAGCAAAACCATACTGACACGTGCAAGGAAAGTATTATGCTGCAGACAAGCCTGTAAGCCGATTACAGGGGTAGTTTTGAAACAAGGACACGGGATCCTTAGCATTCGTTCAGGAGTATATGCGCTAATATTACCTGACCTTACTTTGAATTTAATTATAAATTAGTGAAAAAATTTCAGGGATTTTTTTGAAAACCTTAGTGATTTTTTTACCCAATAAGGAAAATTATTGTAGTTAATTGATCTTTTTAACCTTATTTCCCATCTAGCAAAAAACCCCCTTCTACTAGAATACTTTAAAAATTGATTCTTATATTGATTTCTTAATTTTTCTATGTCGCTTATATTTGAATCAATACCAAATAAAGTAAGCCAATTTTCTATTCTTTTAGAATGCGACACTCCGATCATAACTTCATCTGAAAAACAGAAGTTTTTTTGCTTTTGTTCTTGCAGTCTTTTCCTTATTTCAAGTTCTCTATGCTGGAATTCTTTATGATATCTAATGTCAAAATCTATTAAAAAACAATAAATATTCTTCATATAATTTCCATCAAGGAGGCTGTCTAAAATATCAACCTCACTGCCTTCGCAATTTGTTTTAACAACGATATAATCATCAGCACTAATATTGTTTTCGAACCACTCATTAGCATCACACAATTTAATTTTTTCTACTTCTTCTTTGTCTAAAGAGTGATCTTCATCTTTGTAGATTGATCCTTCTTGTGTTCCTGATTGGAATAATTCTGCATCCTCGTTCCTATTACTCAAGCCAAATTCACAAATAACAATTCTATTGTCCTCTGCAGCAAATTTTTTTAATTTATCTAAACAAAAACTGGATGGTTCAAAACACACGATTTTTTCAAAAGCGTATTTCTCTTTTGTTACCTCAAGAAGTGTCTCTCCTGTATGTGAGCCTATATCCAAAAATATTTTCATACTAATTCCCTAGATTAATTTCACGAATATTTAACACAAGAGTAAAGGCTTGATCGATACTTTGTTAACTATAATACTTAATCATTGTTATCTAAAGCAAAACCCCATAAAACAAAGTCCTATGGGGTTTTGAACGACCTAACTTAATAGTGGGTGCTGACGGGATCGAACCGCCGACATTCGCCTTGTAAGGGCGACACTCTACCAGCTGAGTTAAGCACCCACTTGATCTCTCAGCGTTTTGGTTTCTCTAGTCTTGTGTTAGTCTCGTGTCACTTTCTTATCAAAAACGCCTAATAACAACCATTCAATATCTCTTTGATTCCTCAAACTCGACAATGTTATATCTCCTTTATTTAAATGTGCGTGTCACCTTAACATGCGGTATTTTCGCCATTCCATCTCCAATGCTGAATATAGATTTCATCATTTTCGAAAACGTATCATCTACTCTTTTTGCACCAATTATTTTTGTTTTTATTTTACCTTCAGAACTTCCAGGCTTTGGATAATATTGCGAAGATGGCTTAGCTTCTTATGATTTTGATCTAATATAGTTAAAGGCTAGTATGCCATTGGGGAAACGATTGGGTATACCTTTTTATCCCCTTAATCTTTGTTAGATAGAGCTATATATGCCCACTATGAATTTTATTCGTTTGCTATTCTGAGCAGTAAAGAAGCATAATCCTTTGCTATTTTTCTTGCCCCTTCCTCATTAAAGTGACAACCATCCCATCTATAAGTATTGTCAAGTGTATCGGTGTTTGTGGAAAAAAATACCTCTTTATTATTATTTATAACCATCTTTTGAGCCTTTTGTATCGACTCACTGCCATTGTTGTCACAAATTGAGGCAATACTAACACCGAATTTGGCTTCAGAATTATATTGTTTTACTAGGTTGAATATAGATGTTAGTGCACTTGAATAAAATTCTTCGATTTCACCTTTTTTCTGACCATAAGCGATATTTTTGTTTCGAACATATTCTATTGGTACTGCATCTGCTGCTCCTTGATGCCAAAGCCAAACATCAAACTTTAGTTGATTTTTCGATGTTGTTTCTAAGAAAAAATCCAACCTCTTTCTCTTTAATCCAGCCCACCATAAAAAAACACTCGAACCACTATGTGCAAGCGGGGCCACTATGATATCTTTTTGAAATCCTTCTCTTCTTAACTCCAACAAAACATCTGAAAATAAGTTGCCTGCGTCATTTCCATTTGTTCCAGCAAGCGGTTCAGAATACGGATAACATTTCCGATCTGTCCAGTCATACATATATGTTTTTCTGTCTATTTGCTTGATCAATTTTTTTCTTGGAATGAAGTTCGCCATATGTGATTGGCCAAATGTCACAACTCCAAGATAGTTACCAGTTGGACAAGGAACGCTATTAACTGCAGTTTTATAAGTTGAGTTCTTTTCTTGACTAAGAAAGTAATTGTTGGCAATACGACTCTCGTAAAGGTGGTTTTTTATTTTATACTTTAGACTATCTCCGTTAAGCTTTCCGCCTACAAGTACTCCAATCAGGAAACTCAGCATGATTACTGTCAATAATCTGAAAATATCTTTCTTCATGTATGTATAAAAATTGCTTAGTTTATAGTTGCTGTTTAATAAATAATACTTAAATCTTATATAGTTAACTTACTATTATAATTATTTCATCTCCTCCATTGATTAGATGATTAAGTACATACCTAAATTTGTTGTAAAGTTCCAATCCAATGGTATCTTTAATAATACACGTTCTTCTGTTCTTCCTGCTCACTTGTTTCACGAATGAAAGGCAAATCAAGTTAATGCTTTAATCGTTTTCAAAGCAAGAAAGATATGATTCCGTTACCGAGTTGTAAGCAAAGTAGTTAAAGTGCTTCCAGTCTTTTGGGCCGTGAACCGGAATACCTTTTGATGTAAGGGTTTTTAGTGATCCCGAGGTGTCGCAGAACTGCCATCCAATACGCTCAGTTAGCGATTTAGTTCTTCCGAGTAAGTAAATGTGTCGTTCTTCGCTATTTTCACCAGTACTAATAAAGGGTGACTGCCCTTTAAAACTCTGGACTGGCAATGCACCTTCAAAGTGGTAAACGCTTGCTACGGCAGGAATATACAAAAATTGTAGCTTAGTGCTCGGGTACATGTCCATAATTTTAACTAACACATCTTCGAGCACCCCAAAAGCAATACCCAACTCTGCGCCCGTAAGTTCCAGAACTGCACTTTGCGGATAGACCGGTATGTCAATTCCATTAGAAGTCGTCGGGAAATCAATCTTTAATAATTCCGTTTTCATATTCGTATCTCTTATCAGTAAAGATTTAACCTTTTTATAGAAATACTCAGCTAATGGAAGAAAAAAACGAAGCGTCGAAACTTCTAATGGAATTGACATAACTTGTCGATGATCTAAATGAGGACGTTCTAATTCAACAAGATTGTCGAACAAGTCGTTGCCTTCATAAAAGATGAAGGTAACTCGTTCAATATTCTGCTGGCTATAAGATAGAGAAGTAAAGTAGTTCAATAATGGTTCACAATGAATCGCATTTCTCAACGTACTTAAACTTCCGTATCCTCCTTTTCCGTATATAACATAGAACCTATCTACATGATTCAACGACAGCTTCTTAAAGATCCCATAGTTCTCACTTTCCGAGAGAAACTCATCACCACTCCCTTCTGAATAACTATCACCGAAAACGATTTCAAAATTTGACTCTATGTCGAGTGAATTTAACTGAAAATGGTAAAGAGGACGGTAGCAACTTGAGATGGCATCAACAAAACCCGATGGCAGTTTT
This sequence comes from uncultured Nitrosopumilales archaeon, assembly GCA_964397515.1. GTDB lineage: Archaea > Thermoproteota > Nitrososphaeria > Nitrososphaerales > CAYNJB01 > CAYNJB01. Next base: position 3,919 of record CAYNJB010000080.1, read on the forward strand.
GGTATTAGAGAAGGGGAAAAGTACACGAAAATCAAATTTGTCACCACAAAGAGAATAAAAGAATTAAGCGTGATAATAAACAGATCTCGTAATGAAATGCTTGAAACTATACTTTTAATCCAAATCATATTTTTCCTTATAATTCTCTTTTAATGCTGCATTTTGCTCTTCTTTGAATAGCAAGTAATTACCAATAGCTAACACATCTAACTCAGTACCCATAAAGCATCTGAACGCGTCTTCCGGAGTGCAAACAATGGGCTCTCCTCGGACGTTAAATGAAGTATTCACGATAACAGGACAACCAGTGAGTTCCTTAAATCGGCTTATAACGGCGTGATACTTGAAATTTGTGTCTGCATGAACAGTTTGAATACGTGCCGAATAATCAACATGAGTGATTGCTGGTATTGATGAACGTGGTACGTTTAGCTTTGCTATACCAAATAATGCTCTCTCTTCTTCGGATATAGAGCAACGCTTGTCTTCCTTAACATCAGCAACTAAAAGCATATATGGACTGTCTACGTCATACTCAAACCACTCCGAAACATGCTCCCGTAGAACACTAGGAGCAAATGGTCTAAAGCTTTCACGATATTTAACCTTAAGGTTAAGCTGCTTTTGCATGAATGGCGATCGAGGATCAGCAATGATGCTACGAGCTCCTAATGCACGAGGACCAAATTCCATACGCCCTTGCATCCAACCAACTGCTTTTTCTTCCGCGAGAGCTTGAGCAACTTTTTTTACTAACTCGTTTTCCTCGAGTTTATGGAAAACCGCACCGCACTCTTTTAAAGAGCTTACGATCTCGTCATCTAAAAAAGCTGGACCGAGATAAGAACCACTCATTTCATCACGACTTCCAGATTTATTTCGCCATTTACCATAAACTATGTACCAAGTAGCAAGCGCCGCACCTAAGGCCCCACCAGCATCTCCAGCCGCTGGTTGTATCCAGATATTTTCAAATATCTTTTCTCTAAAAAGTATACCGTTAGCTACACAGTTAAGGGCTACACCTCCAGCTAAGCACAAGTTCTTCTCACCAGTATCCTTGGCAATACCTTTT
>CAYNJB010000081.1:0-4991 GCA_964397515.1 uncultured Nitrosopumilales archaeon
AATATAACTAACAACTAATCCATCTAATCCCATAATAAAATTTTTTAAATCGCTATTTCTTTTATAAAATTTAAATATGTCAAATAAAATGAATAGAAATGAATTAATGGGGATAGGTATTTTCTTTTTGTGGATTGGTTTGCTCGTGTATCTATCAATAATAAAATAGACTTTAGATATGGAATTTAAAGAAATAGTTGAACCCATACTTGAAGTATTTGCCGGTGGTATTTTTGGTAGTAATTAGTTTTTTAGAGCACTCTCAAGGTTGTACCGACCAAACACAGTCTCAATGTTTTCTAAAATCTGGTCAATGTCTTCATCTGAGTGAGCAAAAGATAAGTAAATATGGTTTGAAGTGGGCAGTGAAAGTAGTGTTCCCTCAATAATCAGAGCGTGGTAAAGCAGTTGGACTCCGGCCATATTGAGATCTTGAGTTTTCTCAAAATTTAACTTCTCTCCAGATATAAGAATCTGGAGCATTGATGCTACTTGATTTACCTGACAACCTATTGCCCGTTTCCTAAATGCATCAATAATACCAGTTTTCAGGCGCTCCGTTAATTTAAAGAGGCGTTTATATTCTCCTTGATCATCAAGTTTTATGTAGGTTTTCATAGCTGCTATTGCACTTGCTAATGCAACAGATCCATCATTCATAGTTCCTGACTGAAAAACTCCAAAGGTTCCTAGTTGATTTTGAGGATCGACAACATTCATTACGTCTTCTATGCCAGCAACAACTGCAAGTTTTTCTCCAGCAGCTAGCGCCTTAGCTAAAGTAACCAAATCAGGTGTAACTCCAAAATATTCTTGTGCACCTCCTAATGCCATACGAAACCCTGTAATTACTTCATCAAAAATCAACAGTACTTCATGTTTTTTAGTTAAATTTCTTAGTTCTTCCAAATAACATTTATTACTACCCCACAGACCTCCTGAATGCATGGCAGGGTCTAGTATAATTGCAGCAATATCGTCTTCCTCCTCAAGTGATCTTTTAACCGATTCAATATTGTTATACACATGGATCAACATGCTTGAAATCGCATTTTTTGGTATCCCATCAGAAAACATATTTGCCGTTGTATCGATGCCAAAAAGGAACTCATCGTTTTGGCCATGATAATGGCCATGAAATTTTATAATTTTGGTCTTACCTGTATATGCTCTGGCGTAACGCACTGCAGTCATTACAGCTTCGGTACCTGTATTTAGAAATCTCACTTTTTCAGCACAAGGTATAATCTGTTTAATCAGTTCAGCACACTCAACCATGATTGGTGGATTTAAAGGTAAAGAACCGTAGTTTTTTATACTTTCAACAGCATCAACTATCGCTGGATAGTTATGGCCAAGTAACAAAGGGCCATTGGCACTGAAGCAATCTATATACTCGTTATCATCTACATCATAAACTCTACTGCCTTGTCCACTTTTCATATAAAGGGGATGAGGTTCAAAATAACGAAGATTGCCTGATACTCCACCAGGCATGACTTTTTTTGCTACCTCAAATAGTTTAAACGAGTTTGGTGTCTTTTTTAGGTAGTCAGAAAAGATTTTTTCTTGTAATTTGAAGAGTCTCTCTTCTTTGCTATTTTCTAAGCTAGTATTAGTTATTTGAGCTGTCATTATTTCTTAAACTGTAAATCCTATAATCAACACTTAAATAAAATCATTATAAAGATCATTGAGAAAGTACAAGGGTAGTAAACAACGCCTTTACTTCACTTTTAAAAGCCAGCCATTTCGTAGATGAAGGTTTCTCATATATTAGCTCTATAGCCATGCCGTCTAAAAGAGTCCGTACTATCTTTGCAATATAATTAATACGAGCTTCATCAAGGTGGGGTGCGAGTAATTTTATTTCTTTAACTAAAGATACTTCGTAGAAGGAATTTTCCCTTTTTAGTATATCTGAGAAATCTGGGTTGTTTGATGCAGATCCAATCAAGATGAGCCATAAAACCCTTTCTTTTTTTTCATTAACACTAAATGATTCTTCTATTAGTGACGATAAGGCATCCTCTAAGGAGGAGGATTTCCTGACAGCAGAAAGTATACCTTCCGTATATTTTTGTACTGCTTCATCAAAGATAGCTTTTATTAATGCATTTTTAGTTGGAAAATAATATGCCACGTTACCATGAGTAATGTTTAATTCTTTACCCAACTCTCTAAGTATAAGTCCATTAAGTCCTTTATCAATAAGACATTTTTTAGCCGCTTCTAAAATCTCTCTACGGCGTATGATACCTTTACTATTTATTAGATATTTTTGCCTGCCTTTCATATTTACGCTTCAGTTTTATAGTTCATTTCATTGGAATATTATAGAAAAAATAATTTAATAAAACCTAGAAACACACTGCAGCACTTAAGTTAATGGTTAGTGACACTTAAACATTGTATTGGCCTATTAAAACATTGCATTGGCCTAAAATATACTATAATATTTTTTCAAGAGTCAATGTGAATTGCATTAATGGGTAATGTTTATAAAAATAAAAAGATTTAAAGGATTAACTTATGGCTAAGGGAAAACTAACACCAGATAAGTGGGGTCCGCTGATGCCCGCGCAAAATTCAATTGCCCATGCAGGACCTTATTACTATAGGGATACGGAATGCGTTATGGTTGAATTTACTACTGATAAAAAAGCAGCCTTAGAGCTTCTTCCAGCAGAACTAGAGCTTCTAGAACCTGTTATGGCTTTTATGGTGATAGAAACCAATCATTGGACTACTGTAGGCCCATACAGCGAAACTTATCTAGGTATTCTTTGTACATATGAAGGGGAAGTGTATGGATATGTCCCAGGTGTGTATGTTACAGGTGAGCTTTCACAAATTGCTGGTCGTGAAATATGGGGATTTGGAAAAAAGAGGGCCCATAAGATAGAACTTATAAAACACAATGATGGAAAAGTTGAAGCCATCATGGAGGTAAAGCCAGGGGATGAATCACTACAAGCTCTAATGCACCCTCAAAAAAATGAACCAGCTGAATCTTTAGTTGCCCTTCCTCTAATTTGTTTGAAGATAATTCCAGATGTAAGCGGCAGTGAAGTGCCAGCTCTAGCTCAATTAACCACAGTTACTTTTGCTGCAAACGCTCTCATTGGATCTGATGGAAAGGCAGAAGTTTTTTCCGGACCAGGTCATATGAAGTTAGAAACACCTTCTGATGTTCAAATTCCTATTAATGAAATTACCAATTGTGTCTATGCACATTTCAATGCTGACTTGCCATACGGCAAAGTGCTTAAGACCTATAGTAAAAAGGAAATATTAGCAGCTAAGAAATAAAATTTTTTTTAAGAGAATGATAAAACTATTGAACTATCTATTTAATTCAACTTAGGAGGGAGAGTAATCATGAAGTTTAATAAATATATAACCGCACTAATCTTTTTCTTGGTATTCACAGGATTGGCAACAGAGAGTTCTGCAGTGGACTCTGTGCTTGAAGAGATTGTTGTGAGTGCACAAAAAAGAGATCAGAATCTCCAGGATGTCAGCATATCCGTTACGTCTTTTACTAGCGATCAAATGAGATCATTAGGTATCACTGAATCTTTTGATTTAGTAGCTCAAACACCAGGTCTAGAAGTGACCGGTGCTGGTGGAGGTGCCCTCTCAAGTTTTAGTATTCGTGGTGTTACACAGAATGACTTTTCGAGTTCACAAGAAGGACCTGTGGCGGTTTACATTGATGAGAGTTATGTTAGCCAGTACGCTGTAACCCGTTTTGCTTTGTTCGACTTAGAACGTGTAGAGGTTCTACGCGGGCCCCAAAGTACATTATTTGGTCGAAATGCCACTGGAGGTCTGGTCCATTACTTAACAGTTAGGCCTTCACAAGATTCAGATGGATATGCTGAACTTATGGTGGGTGAAAAAGGACGTCTACATCTAGAAGCAGCAGTAGGTGGAGGTATCTCCGATACTGTTTCTGGCCGCTTATCGGTGGTTGTTAATGACAGTGATGGTTTGATAGAGAATGATATTGGACCAGATGTAATGGCTGATGGCGATCATGCTGTTCGTGCGCAATTACTCATAGAACCATCTGATGGATCAACGATCCTTCTTAAGGCTCAGTTTGCAAACGAAGATAGCCGTAAAGGTGCATATTCTCATCGAGTAGCTACAGCTGGAGTTTTTGATACAGATCCTACTGTTACCGACTGGTGGGGCTATAAAGATGCTGATGGCAGTCCTTATACAGGTTCATATGATTTCGATGCTTATAATAAAGCAGATGTGAGTAATTTGAGTGTACGTATTGAAAGAGATAGAGGAGATTCAACTTTCATATCATTAACCGATTATCAAGATATTGACCACAGTTATGGTGAGGATGCTGATGTTTCGCCAACCTCAATATATCATTATGAATCCTTTGATAAGGCTAAACAAATCTCTCAAGAATTTCGTCTAAATTGGGAAAATGATAATTCACGTTCTGTAATTGGACTCTTCTATTTAGATATTGACGGTGCTTACGACACTTCTCAACACGGGGATGCATATTTTGGTGTCGGCTATCAATATAAGTTAAATGTAGAACTGGATACTAAAACCATAGCCCTGTTTGGGCAGAGAGAAATTGATCTGAACGATACAACAACTCTGATCTTTGGTGCACGATTAAACAAAGATGAGAAAGATTTTTCTTTTGCTGATGTAGATTCCGGATTGTATTACACGGGCTCTTTTTCTGATACTGATACCGCTGCAAAAGTCAAACTCGAGATTAGACCTAATGATGATTTGCTATGGTATGTTGGTGTAGATAGAGGCATTAGATCCGGTGGTTTTAATCAACCTCTGGCACCTCCAGAAGATTTCGCAACTTTCCCATATGGTGGGGAGGTTTTATTGGCATATGAAGCTGGCTTCAAAAGAGATCTCAATGAGAGTACTCGCTTGAATATGTCCATTTTTCTTTATGACCACAAGGACTATCAGGCATTCACATTTGA
>CAYNJB010000082.1:0-4976 GCA_964397515.1 uncultured Nitrosopumilales archaeon
TTTATTAAAAAACATGGAGATCTTGTACTTTAAGCATATTCTCTCCATGTATATTCACATTTTTTACATCTATAAAATTGAGTTGTCGGTTCATCTCCCCCTCTAGTCTGTAAAAACCACCAAAATGCCTCATTGTTACCACACTTTGGACATTCCACATTTGTGGTAGGCATAGTATGTATCTCTTCTTCCTCAGCTCCTACAACTTTGATAGATTTATCATCTTTAGTAGTATTTGATTTCGCAATTGTTGTCTTTTTCACAGGCTCCCAATAACCACATTTGTCACAAGCTATGGCTGGATCAGTTTTTAATTCGGTTCGAACTTGCCTGAACCTTAGTCTTGTTTCACATTTTGGACAGAATCTCATCTTCTTGGTTCAGCTCTTTTTATTACAATAATTTTTCTAATTCTTTAATGAACTCATTTATCTGTTCAGAGGATTTTTTAAAACTTTTTTTAATTATTTTCATTGGATTTGATGATTTACTTTGTACGATAAGAATATTTTCTCCTAGTAACGGGTGCGGTGGAGCTACTCCAGCAAAAACAATATCTTTATCCTCAAGAAGTTCATGATGAAGAATATCCGCTATTGAGATATCTTCATCTTTCATCTTTATTTCAACGGTCTTATTGTCTTTCTTGGTAGTTGTTAGTTGCATCTGAAAAGACTCAGAAATACCAAAATAAAACCTTTTGGTTTTAGTTTTACCTAATATTCGCCCCTAATCTTAGTTATGAGATTTTGGATAAGATCCTAATATTTTCGTAAATAAAGTAAACTTCGAAAGTTGTTTTAAAGATTCTATAATCTTAATTTCCGTTCTATGTCCTTCGATTTCTACAAAAAATGTATATTCCCACACTTTATTTCGAATTGGTCGTGACTCAATCTTCGTTAAATTAATGTTTCTTTCAGCAAATTCTCCTAATACTTTATGTAAAGCACCTGGAATATGATTCGTTGAGAAGACTACGGACGTTTTATCATTTCCAGTAATTTCATGGTCATCTTTGTTTAAAACTAGAAATCTAGTATAGTTGTAAGAGCTATCTTCAATAGATTCTGAAAGAATTTTCATGTTATATTCTTCTGCCGCTCTCTTGCTAGCTATAGCCGCTGCATCATCGTGGCGGTTATCATGAATCATTTTAACACTGCCAGCGGTATCATAAAACGGTATTTGTTCAACTCTCAAAGATTCAAGAAACGTTCTACATTGTGCTAGGGCTTGAGGATGCGAATATACTTTTTTTATTTTTGTAAGATCTACATTAAAATTAGCAATTAAATTATGATTTATTCGAAGTACAAATTCTCCACATATCTTTAAATTTGATGTCAATAAAAGATCATATGTTTGATTTATACTGCCTTCTATAGAATTCTCAACTGGTACCATACCCATATCAGCTTTACCGGATTCTACTACTCTGAAAACATCATTCAAGAAATTACATGGTAGTGTTACTATTTGTGAATCAAAAAAAGATAGAATTGCTTCTTCACTAAAGGCTCCTTTTTCTCCTTGAAATGCAATTTTTTTTAACATTTTGCATCTATTATTGATTAATATACTTCTGTAAGCCATTCGTTATATTTGTCGTTTTTTCCTTCTATTGTTTGAATATATATATCACGAAGATTACCTGAAACAATGCCTATCTTACCATCGCCAATTAGTCTATTATCCAATTCGGTGATAGGTGCTATCTCAGCTGCCGTACCCGTGAAAAATGCCTCATCACAATCATATAATTCAGCTCTATCGATTTCTCGTTCTATGACTTTGTAACCTAGATCATTTGCTAACGTAATCACAGTATCACGTGTGATTCCTAGTAGGATACTTGAAGAAACTGCAGGGGTGTATATTATTTTGTTTTTTACTAGGAATATGTTCTCTCCTGTTCCTTCACTAACAAAGCCTCTCTGGTCGAGCATAATTGCTTCATCATATCCATCTCTAATTGCCTCTAATTTTCCTAACACGGAGTTAAGATAATTACCTGAAGCTTTTGCCATTGCTGGATTAGAATCGTGAGAGATTTTTCTCCACGTTGAAACCTTGACTCTTAATTTAGATTTTGAAAAATAGTGTGTAAACGGTATAGCGATAATAGCTGTTTCGATTGGAAAACCTGTGAAATTTAGCCCAATTCCGCCATCTCCAACATATATCAACGGCCTTATGTACGTCTTTTTATGAAAGTTATTTTTTTGAATAAGATTAATTATTGATTTAGACATTTCTTCGATTGTATATTCATTTGATAAAAAGTAAACTTTAGCAGAAAATAATAATCTCTTAAGATGCTCTTTTAGCCGAAAAATGTTGAGGTTATCTTTTGAAGGATAAGCTCTAATGCCTTCAAAAACAGCTGTCCCATAATGTAAAGCATGGGTAAGTAAAGAAATCTTAGATTCATTCCATTTAATTATTCGCCCGTTTAGCCATACAAATTTAGGTTCATTCTTTATCAACATGCTTAACTCCTAAACTTTTTTTATTTATTATGAGATTTAATTTCTAAACTCTTAAGATTGTTGTAGTCTGAAGCTAGTTTTCTATTTTCAATATTCCCACATTCTACACATTTGAGGTTAATATTCACATCTACAAGTTTACTTCCACATATGCTACAAATTGCGGATATAACTCCAAATTCGTGAGAATCAAGAGTCAGCGTTATTATCATGCCTATATTACCAACAACTTTTGCCTTCACCAAATCACCTATTTTGCAAATAGTTTGAGGTCTTCCTCTTGGGGCATTCCTACCCCGATTTTTCCTAGTTAAAATTAGACCTATAAAACCGCTCTTAGAAGCTATTTTGTTTAAGAATAGGATTCTAACATTAATGTTGTTTCCTTGTGCTGTTTCTACTTGACCTACCACTATGTCACCGATTTGTGGTATTTTATTATTAATTTTACTTGGGTTTACTTCTATTATCCGAGTTTTAAGATTTGAGACTACGTTTCCGGTTGTTACAGATCTGATTATCCCTTCATTAATATATGTCCCGTTTCCAGCTTCAAATTCTTCTTCTACTGCAACTTTATCTCCGGGTATACTTGGATTTTCGGTTTTTGAACCCACTTTTGATTCTACCTTATTATTTTAGGTCTAAGAACTATTGCTATTTAACACTTCTAAAATCATGTTTTTACCATCATTCTGTTTTATAAAATGAGTTCCATAAATGAAAAAGATTAAAACCAATTATTTTTAATTAGAAAATTATTGATTTCTTTTCCCTCAAAGATCTTGAACATAGCTTTTACTTGAGGAATTGATAACATGGGCTGCTTAAACTGCAATCCATCTATAGATATTCTTGGACATGCAGTCTGAATAAAAGCCTCGAAACCCGCAATTGAATTCACTCTATCGGGTGTTATATCGCGTAGAACAAGTAACGAAGCATTCTTTCCAAATTTTTCTAGTTCACGTTTTATTTTTAAAGCTTGATGAATTTTTCTTTGACCTTCTCTTAACCCAATTATTATTCCAAAATTATCTACATCCCTAGCTTTGTATATAGACAATACAGCTTTTTTCCAAAAACTATCTGCAAGTTTATTTATATATATTAATTCTTCAAGATATGGATCTAACATATAAGTCGGCTTGCCAGTTGATAAGGCAACTCCAATTGAATGAAACCTGCTCTGCCCAAGAAATAAAAAAACATCCACTTCGTCTTTAATATTATAAACTGATTGAAATTCACATCCAAAAACTTGCCCTGAAACTAATTTTCCTCCTTCACCAACTAACACATTAAAACCTAACCTCTCTAAACGCTGTTTAACATTAACTATTTGAGGTAAATGCTGACTTGTTGTACAAATTCCAATTTTATTTTTTTTTTCCAATAAGTTATTGGTCTTTTTTATTACAGTGTCGAATTTTATATCATCAAAAGCGTCTACGAATACCGTAAATTTTCCCGCATGATCTACTTTTATTGTATGCCCAATGTGAAAAATAAGATCAATCTTAAGTTGACTAGCAGAATCCTCCTTTAAATCACAGGACCCATAACATGCTTCTCCAGAAATTAAAGCTTTAACTTTTAATTTTTCTTCAATCTCATGAGCTATTTTCTGAACATCATTTTGTAATCCATCTGGAGATATTAACATAACATTTTTTGGTTTCCTAACTTCTATCTCAGATAATATCTTATCTCGATCAATTTTTAGCATGTTAATCTCATTATTATATAATTAGAGGAAATCGTTATTTTCTTAATAATGATAACTTTGAATTAAGTAATAATATTCTTTGAATAGTTTTATTTTTGAGGTTAAAATTAGTTAAGTAATACTTCATTAACATACGTTTCGACAGGAAGCTTTGTTACAATTCTCTTTAAAGCATCTTTAACTATACTTACTTTATCTAATTTGACGCTGACTTCTAAAATTACTGAACCTTGAATAACCCTAGCCCCAAGCCCCATAGGTTTTCCATAGGCTCGTCTCATACCCTCTTGCAACCTATCAGCACCTGCTGTCGCAATCATCCTATTTTCTCTTAATATAACATGCGGATAAATTTTAACTTGTAGACGATATTCATCAATTAGAAGTTTTCCTAACCTTTTGTTAACCGATACTCTAACAGCTTCTATTGCATTATGCCTTATTTGACATCTAGTCTTAGCCATCAACTGAAGTTTTACCTCATAGTCTTTACTAGATTTTCCTGTTGAAAACTTGGCTATCTTAGATTGTGGAGATCCTCTAGCGTACTCTTTACGACATAATGGCATCCCATTAGCTATTCTATAGTTTCGTCCTTGCAATTTTCATAGCACCTTTTGATTTACGCGGTATTATCCATTTAAACTAGCTAGATAAGTTTGTTGATTTAAATATCAAATTGTTTGCGTATCAAATTAAATTCATGAACACAACAGCTCTGATGCCCTTGAGCACCAGAGTTCTATACATCGATC
>CAYNJB010000083.1:0-4874 GCA_964397515.1 uncultured Nitrosopumilales archaeon
GTCAAAAAGGTTCGTCACAGTTTTTTGCGCTACACCTTCAATTAACCTTTGACCAACGCTTGCTATTAGTCCACCGATTTTGGCTTCAGCTTTCCAGATCATACGTGTCCCACCTTCAGGTAATTCACTTAAATCAATAATAGTTTCCAGATCTACAGTACTTCCTGTACCAGTACCATGTCCTGAGAGTTTCGCATGCGATTGAGGAGTTTTGTCAGAGAGTGTGAATGTAAAATTTAATGTACCTCTGATGAAGCCCACCCCAGCTTTGATCGAAGCTTTGAATTTGTCTTCTCCGAGAATTTCGAATTCCTTCAGGTCAGGTATGCATTTCACCATATTATCCGGTTTGCTGATAAGTCCCCATACTTTCTCACGGGGGGCTTTAACATCAAATGTTCCGTCGAACTTCATGAATCTAAAACCACCGTTTATTTTACGTTTAGTTTCCTTTAACCTTTTTGGTTTTCTTAATCAAGTTGTATATGCGTTCGGGTGTAGTATGTGAATCAGTGATTTTTATTCCGAACGGTGCTAAAGCATCTTCGATTGCTGATGATAGGGTTATGAGAGGGGTTCCACCACCTTCGCCTGCGCCTTTGGTTCCTAATGTTGTAAATGGTGACGGGCTTGTTAAGTGACCTGTTTGGAAGTGGGGAATTTCCACTGCTGTTGGAAATAGATAATCCATAAAGGTGGAGGACAAAAGCTGTCCACTGTCATCGTATTTGCATTCTTCAAATATTGATGCGGCAATTCCGTTCATAGCTGCACCATGGACCTGCCCCTCAACGACTTGAGGATTTAATTGAGTACCACAGTCGTCAACAGCAACATATTTCAGAATCTGTACTTTACCTGTTTCAGGATCAATTTCGATTACAGCAACATGAGTTTGATATGAATAAGTTAGTGTTGGGTTTAGTCTTTCTTTTTCATCAGGTAACTTAAACGGTCCTTTCCAGCAATATAGTTCCATTAGACCTGGCTCCATATCGGGCGGTAGTTCTAAATTATTTCTCCAGGCCATGTTTGCAATCATCCAGAATTCAAGAGATTTTTCGCTGTCCTGGACTATGGCTTTTCCATCTTTTAGAATAATGTCTTCAGGGGTTGCACCAAGTTTGAAAGCAGCGATTTCAGTTATTTTCTTTTTCAGTTTTCTAGATGCACCAAGGACGGCCTCTATTCCGGATACTGCGAATTGACTAGCATAACTTCCAGAATGGCCTGTAAATGGATGCGAGAATGAATCCATTCCGGGTAATACAAAAACGTCGTCGGGTTTGACGCCGAATTCATCGGCTACCACTTGCGATACAACTGTCTCATGACTTTGACCATGGGGATTGGATGCGACAGCTACTTGGAAACGGCCGAATTCATCCATTCTTGCGAACGCCATTCTGCTTTGACCCGAGAATGGGTTTTCTTTAGAGATTAGCTTAACTTGAGCAAAGTTGTTTGTTCCTGAGTCGATACCGGTTCCGATGCCTATGCCGATAAGCCTGCCATGTTTTCGGAACTCAGCTTGTTTCTTTTTCCACTCTGGATACCCAATCATTTCGAGGGCTTTTTCAAGCGCTTGTGGATAATCACCGCTATCATATGTAGCGCCGCTTGGTGTAACATACGGCATTTCTTCGGATGTGATGAAATTTTTCATTCTGATTTCTAGCGGATCAATCTTCAATTGTTTAGCTGCAATTTCGATGATTCGTTCAATCATCCATAGATGTTGCATCCGTCCATAGCCTCTTATGGGCGCGACTGGGCCTTTGTTTGTTACAACAGAGTTAACATCCATTCGAAGATTCTTGAATCTATATGGCCCGGATGATACTTGGATCCAAAGTAACGCGCCGATCGGCTCATATCTCAAATAGGCGCCCTCATCATGGATAGTTTTAGCGTTTATACCCAATATTGTACCATCTTTTTTTAGAGCGAGGTCCACATAGAAGGTTGCCTCGTTTGCATGTGTCCCAGAAATAATATTGGCGCGTCTCTCCATTACCCATTTTACTGGCCTTCCGCATTTCTTAGATAGAAGACTAATAAGAACCATATATGTATAAGAGATAATCTTAGCACCGAATCCACCGCCTATATCGTTTGTAATAATTCGTATTTTATGTGAGTCCCAGCCAGTTGCAAGTACTATTAATGCAAGGCAGAACATAGGCATCTGGTTATTACAGTTAATTGTTAGTAAGCCTGTAGATTCTTGATAATTGGCTATAACATTGTCAGTTTCCATCGGCGCGGCGCCGAATCGGTGAAAGTGAAGTTTTTCCGTCACAATTGTATCTGCATGTGAAGCAGCTTTTTCATAATCGCCATAGTTGAACTGTTTATGCCAGACGATGTTTGAACCAACAGCATCTTGAACCAAAGTTGAGTCTTTGTTCATAGCTTTTTCTACGTCAACAACAACTGGGAGAGGATCATATTCTACTTCGATGAGATCTATAGCGTCCTCAGCTATGGACCGCTCAGTTGCAGCTACTGCGGCTACAGGTTCGCCAGCATATCTTGTTTTTCCCACAGCTAAACAGTAATCAATTACTTTATCACCAGGCGGAGGTACTACACCCATAAAGGGTTTTGTTGCCTTTTCAACATCTTCCCCAGTAATAATAGATATCACGCCAGGTAATGCGCTAGCTTTAGATGTGTCAATACTAACAATTTTTGCATGAGCATATGGACTGCGCAGGATTGCAGCGTATAGCATATTCGGAAGCTTTATGTCATCTAAAAATTTTCCTTTCCCGTGGATTAGTCGATAACTCTCACGAGGTTTAACTGATTTGCCTACCCACTTTTGAGGGAGTACCTGTTCCTCAGTTACAGTTGCCATGAGACCACTCACCTATCTCATTTAGATTGCATCTTCTCGGCGGCGGCTTTAATTGACTTTACAATATTAACATAACCAGTGCATCTACAGTAATTTCCCTCTATTCCCCTTCGTATTTCCTCTTCTGAGGGGTTAGGATTTCGTTTAAGCAGGAAAGACGCAGACATTATTTGCCCAGGAGTACAATATCCACATTGCAATCCATGGTTCTCCCAAAAAGATTCTTGAATAGGATGAAGTTTCCCGTTTTGAGCAAGTCCTTCGATAGTTGTTATGTTGGTGCCTTCAGCCTGAAATGCAAATACCATGCATGATTTAACAGATATGCCGTTCATTATTATTGTACAGCAGCCACAATGCCCGGTATCACAACCGATATGTGTTCCAGTAAGACCTAGAACATCTCTCAAGAAGTATACCAATAAAGTCCTAGGCTCGGCTTCTCCTTCCATCTGTTCGCCGTTTATAGTAAGTTTGATCTTTTTCTTCTCCATTTTTATCAACTACCAATTCTATTAAGAGCCATTTTGATTACACGTTTCGTGAAGACCTTGGTCATTTCAACGCGATAATCTGCACTTCCATGTATATCAGATGGAGGACTAATATTAAAATCAGCTAATAGAGACGACTCAGCAATTAATTCATCATTCAAAGTTTTCCCAACTAAAGCGTTCTCAACTTTAGTAGCTCTTAATGGAGTGGGACCAACAGAGCCCAAGCTTATTGACGCCTTTGTACATACTCCTTCTGCATCAAGGGTTAGGATGACAGCGACTGCAGCAATAGCAAAGTCACCTTCTCGCCTAGCGTGTTTAAAATACGCACTTCCAGTTCTCTCACCGAGAAATGGTATCTGGATCTCTTTCACGATCTCATTCGGATTTAAAGCAGTTGTGAAGAAATCAACGAAGAAATCTTTAGCTGATACGACTCGATCACCTCCCGGCCCAGTGATAACAATATCTGCATCTAATGCGAGTATAGCTGTAGGCACATCAGCGGAAGGGTCTGCATGACAGATCGTTCCACCAATTGTTCCTTTATTTCGAATTTGCTGATCCGCAACCCGGCTCGCAGCCTCAGATAAGACGAAGCATTTTCGTTTTACTAGATCTGAATTTTCATACATGTCATGAGTAGTTAACGCGCCGATTAGCAGCTTCCCATCTGATTCTTTGATGTATGACATTCCGGAGATATTATTTAGATCTATAACAGATTCCGGTGAAGCAAGTCTTAGCTTCATTAAAGCTATAAGACTTTGCCCCCCAGCCAAAACTTTAGAGTCCTCTTTGCTATCAAGCAATTTAATTGCCTCTTCAAGACTTGAAGGATTATAATATTCGAAACTCCGAGGTATCAATTTTTCATCCCAGATAGTGTTTCAACAAAATACATACTATTTAAATTTACTGTAGATTGTTCCCAGATATTTAAACTGAATATAGTAGTAATTAGATAATTTATTTTAGGAAAAATAGTAATACATTAATGAAAGCATATCGTCCACATCTACGGTTATTTTCAAATATGGAATTAGGAGATAATCGGAGAGGACATTTACCTGAAATTCTAATAGTTATTTTAGTTTCAATAATCCTCAGATTTGTTGTAGCTTCGATAGCCTCAACTTATAATGGTGATTTCCCAGAGATGTATCCTCATCTCGAACCTTATGAGGATTATGACCGCCTTTACTTGCCAGAAGTTAAAAAATTCTTAGACGGTGAAAAGATCTATAGAGAGTTCTTCCATGCTTATCCTCCGCTTTGGATTTATACTTTGTCTGCTTTCGCAAAGTTCGATCTACCTTTTTGGGGGGCGGCTATCCCTATTTTAATTTATGATGTTTTGTTAGCGCCTCTTGTCTACGTAATAGCACGAAAAATAATGAAGGGAAAGATTCCACTTTTATTAGGTGTGATGATAGCAGCATCACCAGTATTATTATGGTATGATGCAGTCTTTTGGTTAAATCCCCCACCTTCAACTTTTTTTCTTCTATTAT
>CAYNJB010000084.1:0-4837 GCA_964397515.1 uncultured Nitrosopumilales archaeon
GAGGGCAAGATATTAGGAAATGAAAAGTGAGAAAATAGGTTGAACGAAGATTTTATCGTGACACCTTGGGAGGTTAAAGGAGAGATAGATTATGATAAGCTTATCAGAGATTTTGGAACTCAATATATTTCAGAAGAATTAATTAACAGAGTGGCTAAATATACAGGTGCGGTTCACACTTTATTCCGCAGAAAAGTGTTTTTTAGTCATAGAGATTTTAATTGGATACTTGATAAATATGAGAAAGGAGAAAAATTCTCTTTATATACCGGGAGAGGCCCTTCAGGTCACACACACATAGGACATCTGGTCCCTTGGCTCATGACACAACATTTGCAAGAAAAGTTTGGAGCAGACCTATATTTTCAGATGACTGATGATGAGAAATTTCTACATGACACCAACCTAAATCTTAAAACAAGCACAGGATTCACCTACGAGAATGCATTAGATGTTATAGCCTGCGGATTTAAACCAGAAAAGACATTTATTTTCTCAGACATAGAATATGCCAAAACAAACTATTCATTGGCTATCCAAATAGCTAAAAATATCACATATTCAACTGTAAAATCAATCTTTGGGTTTAACGACAGTATTAATATTGGAATGATCTTCTTCCCAGCGATACAAGCGGCGCCCTGTTTTCTACCTTCAATTTTAAAGCAAAAAAAAATACCAATACTCATTCCAGCGGCAATAGATCAAGATAATTATTGGAGAGGAATAGCACGCGCTGTAGCACCTAAACTAGGATTTTATAAACCAGCGCAGATTCATTCAAAATTTCTGCCTGGTCTTGGGAAATGGGGTAAGATGAGTTCCAGTGAACCTGAAACTGCAATATTCACTGTAGACAACCCAGAGATTGCATCTAAAAAAGTTATGAACGCATTCACATGCGGTAGATCAACAGTTGAAGAGCAACGTAAACTTGGGGGGCAAGCAGATATTTGTCCAGTATACCAATATTTTCGGATGTTAATGGAGCCAGATGATCAAAAATTACAAAAAACGTATTCAAGTTGCAAATCAGGTGAACTATTATGTGGCGAATGTAAAGCTAATCTATCAGAAAAAGTAAAGAAATTTTTAATAGAACATCAGAGAAAAAGAGAGAAAGCAAAAGACAATATATCTGATTTTATGTTAAGAGATTAATACATCAATCCTTAAAAGTCAGGTTTTAATTTAATGAAGATCGTATAACCTTGAGCCAGCCCCTCCACAGTATTGAAAAGAAGGTTCTAAGAACATTATCAGAAACATCCAACATTGAAGCTAAAACAATATCTAAAAAAGGAAATTTACATCTGGACCAAGTTAGACGGGCACTTGAATGGCTAAAATCAAAAGAAATGATCAGTATTAAAGAATCAATTAAAACAAAATTACTGTTAGGACCTGAAGGAAAAAAGGCAGAACAATTTGGGCTTCCAGAACACAGACTTGTAGATTTATTAAAAGATAATATTCAGAATTTAGATAATTTAAAGAACTTATTCAAAGGGGATCAGCAAGAATTTAATGCAGCACTTGGTCAAGCAAGGAGGAAAGGTTGGATAAAAATTAGTGATAAAGGAGTTAAGTTGATAACACGGCCAACGACGTTTCCGGAAGAAGATTTTTTGGCAAAAATTTTTCGGAATAGAATATTTTTAGATGGTCTAAATAAAGTTGAAATAAAAACGATGAGTAATATTATAAAAAGACCGGGATACATTGACCGCCAGATATCTAAAGCGCGGATTGTCAATTTATCAAAACATGGATTGTTGATAGCTAGATCCTTAAGCGAAGATGATGAGCTAGATGCATTAACATCTGAAGTATTAAGCAAGGAGCTATGGCGTAAAAAAAAGTTAAGAGTGATAGATGTAGAATCGCCGGCACCAACTCTCCTCCCAGGCAGAAAACACCCGATTCAAATATTTATTGATGAAGTAAAAGAAATTTTTGCATCTATGGGCTTCATGGAGATAGAAGGAGATATAATACAACCTTGCTTTTGGAACTTTGATGCACTTTTTACACCGCAAGACCATCCAGCTAGGGAAATGCAAGATACGTTCTATTTACCTAAAAATGCATTAGAGGCACAAGCGAATAAAGATACTATTACAAAAATTTCTGAGACGCATCAGAACGGATGGAAAACAGGGTCTAGAGGTTGGGGTTACAGATGGAGTGAAAATTCAGTTTGGAGACAAATATTAAGAACACATACCACTTCAGCCACAATAAGATATCTTGCAGACAATAAACCATCAGAAGACAGAGTTTTTTCCATTGGTAGAGTTTTTCGAAATGAAAAACTTACCTTTAAGAACTTGATGGAGTTTTATCAGATTGAAGGAATAGCTGTAGGGAAGAAATTAACACTCAGAGATTTAATGGGGTTGCTAAAAAGATTCTATAAACAGCTGGGTTTAGATAAAGTAAAATTTTGGCCTAGCTTTTTTCCATACACTGAACCTTCAATGCAATCCATGGTTTATTCAAAAAAGTTAGGAAAATGGGTTGAACTCTGCGGTATGGGCATATTTCGTCCAGAGGTAACTATTCCACTGGGAGTGAAAAACCCTGTATTAGCATGGGGTGGAGGACTTGAGAGGCTAGTTATGATGAGATATGGAATAAACGATGTAAGACAGTTATATGATAACAATCTTGGGTGGCTTCGGAGGATGCCTTTATGCCAGTAGTTACAATTACGCATAATCGACTTCTAGAGTATATTAATAATAGAGCATCTATTGAGAAAATTATTGGGAGACTGCCATATTTAGGTCTAGATTTAGAACAAGAAAACTCAGATACAGTTAAGGTAGAATATAACCCGAATAGACCAGATTTCTCAACGGACTATGGAATAGCTAGAGCCCTTAGAGGGTTAATGGGGTTCGAAATAGGTATGCCAGAATATCAGATATCAACAAGCGGAATAAAAATAAGAGTGGATCCTTCAGTTAATAAAGTTCGACCCATAATAGTTTCCGGAATTGTAGAGGGTATTGGGCTTGATGATGAGACTGTAAAACAAATAATTACGATGCAGGAAGACCTACATCAAGGAATTGGCCGGAAGCGTCAAAAAGTCGCAATTGGATTACATGATCTAGATAAAATAAAACCAGATATTAGATATACAACAAAAAAAGCAGATTTCGAATTTACCCCGTTAGGGTTTTCTAAGCCAATGTCTTTAAAAAAAATAATTGATGATACAGAAGTTGGAAAAAAATATGGTAAAATTATCTCTAGATTTGATAGATACCCAATTATTCAAGATTCTCAAGAAGAAGTGCTTTCATTTCCACCAATTATTAATAGTGAAAAAACCAAAGTTACACAAAGTACAAAAAACATCTTTATTGACATTACAGCAACAAATCTTAAAACAGCGGAAGATGCACTTGCAGTACTTGCCACAACTTTTTTTGATGCAGGTGGACAGTTAAAAACAGTTCAAATAGAATATACAGAAAAAAAACAGATTACCCCGAACTTGAAACCATTTAAAATGGAATTTAAACTGGATTTTGCAAATACATTACTAGGACTAAAAATATCGGAACACGAAGCAATAGAATGTTTAAGAAAATGCAGAATAAACGCAAAAAACAAAAATGGGAGGCTAATAGCAGAGATACCTAGATATCGGGTGGACATAATACATCCAATTGATTTAGTAGAAGAAATATCCCTGGGATATGGATTAGACAGATTTACCCCGACCATCCCAAGTTCAACTTCAACGGGTAGGCATAAACCGAAATTTGAGATATTAGGAAAGATTAGAGATATTTGCATAGGACTTGGACTTACAGAAATAGTTAATCTAAGTCTAACAAGTGAAAATGTCCTATTCACTAAAATAAATCGAAGAACAAATTTAACCCTTCGGGTTGAGAGAGCCAAAAGTAGTGAACACCAATATCTCCGAGATTTACTAATTCCATCTTTACTCTTAACACTTTCAAAAAACATACATGAAGAATATCCTCAGAAACTATTTGAAATATCTAAAACTTTCCAGTGTAAAAATAAAAGGGTAAATCAAATAAATGAGGAATATCATCTAGCTGCAACAATAGCTCATTCTTCATCAAACTTTACTAAAACAAAGTCGATTCTAACATCTATTTTTACCTACACATTTGGATGGAAATGCAATACAAAAAGAGATACACACCCATTATTTGTAGATGGGAGATGCGCAAAATTTAATGCAAATAATATAGAAGGATTCATAGGTGAAGTAAAACCTGAAATTATTGCTGCGTTCAATTTGAGAACACCGATTTCAGCTTTTGAGGTTAATCTGAAACCTTTGTTTGAAATATAAAGAAATTACTCATCCGACATCTTCAAATAAAGCTATTATTATGACTGAGGTAAGGCTCTTATTATATTTGCGTGAAGACGGCGAGTGTTCGAAACAATATGAGAACCTTGTCAACCCAATCACGCTACAGATAAGAGTCACGCCCCGGAAAAAAGGTTGAGTGAAGGCAAGGTAATATTCGAGGGCCTAGTCGTTGACCTCATTCCAGTCAGAGCCGGGGCACAATAATAATTATTGACTTTCAATAATAAGAAAACTAAAATAATAATAAGTTGATATATATGAATTTTCTTTGTTTACCAAACAATTTATGATTGTTCAGAAAAAGATACCATAAAGAGACAGATATTACAAAAAATATAATATCAAAGCAATTATTAGAGATATTATGTTTGAAATAATTCAAGAGAGCTTTGGCGAGTTTAAGAAAATAAAGATTATCAATAATCGAACAAATGAATTCATATCAATCATCCCTAAATTTGGAGC
>CAYNJB010000085.1:0-4836 GCA_964397515.1 uncultured Nitrosopumilales archaeon
TCTAAGACCTTCAGAGGGCTCGAAAGTTATTAAAATATCTCCACTGCCCTCATTAATTATGGGAGATTCAACTTCATCACCAAATCGAATGTGGCTATAAACTGCGCCGCCTCTTTGTGACATGCCGAAAAGTTCGGATCCCCTCATTTTTAGTCCAGCTATAACCGCACATCTTCCCACTATTCTGGAAGCTAGGATGGTTCCTTGACCGCCAACACCTGAAAGAATTACATCAAATTTGGATAATTTTTTCAATTTTAACATCCTACTTTATATCCATATATATATTCTTCTTATGACTTTTAATAATTTTGATCCACAGAAAATAACTTTAAATAACATGTGGATAAGAAAACCATAAAAGTTATTTCTTTAAGTATATTTAGATAATAGGGTTATTTTAATAGTTGAGTGATCAAGAACGAGCGGTAATTACAGTATTAGGTGAAGATAGAGTCGGAATAGTTTCAGGTATTTCACAGATTCTTGCTGAAAATAAAGTTAATATTCTTGATCTTACTTCTAGCAAAATTCAAGACCTTTTCGTAATGGTTATAATTATTGATATAAGTAATGCGGCAATTAATTTTAATGAACTCCAAGAAAGTCTTAGATTAAAAGGGGAGAAAATAGGTGTACAAGTTACAACCCAACAGGAAAACATCTTTCGATATATACATCGAGTATAAGGGGCCGTATTAGAATGTATTCTCCTCAAGAAGTATATGAGACTTTTGAGATGCTCTCACTACAGCATTTAGATGTGAGAACAGTCACATTAGGAATAAATTTGCTGGACTGTATAGATCAGAATTTTGATAACATGACAGAGAAGGTATCCAGCAAAATAATTAATGTTGCGGGAAGCTTACTAACCGTAGCTAAAGAAATTGAGTTAAAATACGGAGTTAAAATTGTAAACAAGCGATTAGCGGTCACTCCTTTAGCAATTCTTCTGGAGCCTCATTCGAATGGTGAAAATGCAGACGCTGAGAACCTAGGAGTTAAGCTCGCGGAATCACTTGATAGAGTTGCATCTAAAATCGGAGTGGATTTTATAGGAGGATACTCAGCCTTTGTCCAAAAAGGTTGGACACCGGGCGACATAGCCCTTATCAACTCAATTCCCAAAGCTTTGAGTTCAACATCTAGAATATGCAGTTGCGTAAACATAGCTGGAACAAAATCAGGCATTAATGTAGATGCAGCTGTTAAAATGGGAGAAATTGTTAAAGAGACAGCCAGACTTACATCTGACAAGAAAGGAGTGGGCTGTGCAAAACTTGTCACATTTACAAACGCTCCAGAGGATAAT
This sequence comes from uncultured Nitrosopumilales archaeon, assembly GCA_964397515.1. Taxonomy (GTDB): domain Archaea; phylum Thermoproteota; class Nitrososphaeria; order Nitrososphaerales; family CAYNJB01; genus CAYNJB01. The sequence goes on from CAYNJB010000085.1 coordinate 1,316, forward strand.
CCATTCATGCCGGGTGCGTTTCATGGATTAGGCGAAGCTGAGACATCTGTAAATATTGGGATAAGTGGACCAGGGGTTATTAGAGCCATTGTTGAAAAAAATGATGATCTTGACCTTAGAGATTTAGCGGACTTGATTAAGAGAGCTGCTTTCAAAGTCACTCGAGTTGGTGAACTTCTAGGTAGAGAAGTAGCTCAACGTTTAGGAGTTAAATTTAGCACGGTAGATCTTTCACTAGCACCAACACCTCAAGAAGGTGATAGTATAGCTAGAATAATAGAAGCCATGGGAATTGAACGTTGTGGAGCCCCTGGAACAACAGCGGCACTTGCTCTATTAACTGACGCTATTAAGAAAGGAGGTAGCATGGGAACTTCATTCGTGGGTGGACTTAGTGGTGCATTCATACCCGTAAGTGAAGACGCAGGTATGAGTGAAGCAGTTGAAAAAGGAGCGCTTTCACTAGAAAAACTTGAAGCTATGACTGCTATATGTGCAGCGGGACTAGACATGATAGCGATACCAGGGGATACATCTGCTGAGACAATTTCAGCGATTATTCTTGATCAAGCAGCGATATGCATAGTAAATAACAAGCCAGGAGGAGTTAGATTGCTGCCTATACCAGGATTGAAAGCAGGAGACTATGTTGAATTCGGTGGATTACTTGGGCGTTCAATGGTGATGCCTGTCAATAAATTTTCGGCAAGCAAATTTCTTAAAAGAGGGGGACAAATACCATCAACTCTAAACAGTTTAAGAGGATAGCGCCAAAAAGGTAATTTGAATTTGTCGAGCTATTAAAAAAATTCTTAAGAATATGAATGGTCTAAAATGAATTTGAGGAGAAGTATGAACTTCTCCAATATTGCAATATATATAATGTCTTAGAGATCTAATTCTCTAATTTTTTCAGGCGTAAGTCTAGAATTTTTATCCCATCCTCTGATGGAATAATATTCATTAATCATTTCAGGGAGTTTATTTACAACGCCTGATTTGGTGATTTCGGTGAGTAAACGTTTGGGTAGTTTGTCTTCTTCTTTTGTTGCACCATGTTGAACATTAAAAGCTTTCTTAAGATTGAAGATTCGCTCACCGATTAATAGTGCTTTGTTGTAATCAAGCGATAAGCCAGTAACTGCATTGAAGACCTCGATGGTATTATCATTGTTATAAGCACTCATCTCAGATGCAAATTCACAGAATCCAGTTGATTTATGGAACGCAGTCCAGTCTTCAGAAGTTTTAGCTACAGCAGCTTTTCCTTCTGTAGAAAATCGGTCACCAGACATTTCTTGTCCGAATGGTAAACCTTCGGTGTGTCTACCGCCGGTGGGTGTACAAGCATAATGAACTCCGAAAGCTTGACCCGCGCGTGGGTCATGCATAGCTATTTCCAAGCCTTTTACTTCCATAGCGTATGCTTCTGCACCTTTCCCAATCAAGCGTGCAGCTCTCCTTGTTCCCTCAGCTAAGATATCACCGAATCCATCCCGTTTCACTATTTTATTTAATACTTCAATGGCAGCATCGCAGTTACCAAATCTAAGTTCGATTCCATCAGTGTCATCTTTAGTTAGCAGATTATTTTCGAAGCACTCCATGGCAAAGGCAATAGTACTACCGGCAGACATTGTATCTAAACCGTAGAGATTACATAAATCGTTCAATTTGGCTATGCATTCAATATTATCTATTCCACAATTCGGACCGAATGCAGCCATTGTCTCATATTCAGGTCCTTCTACTTTTTCTTCGAAGGAATATGGGCCTTCTTTAACTGTTGAAAGTCTCCTACATGCAATCGGACATATGTAGCAAGCACGATTACCAGAGAAGATTTTTTCATAGCCACCAGGATAAGCTATTTTTGATACGCCTGGGTCTCCTTCTCCGCCGAAGTCTCCTCTTGACCAATTATAAGCTGGAACATCACCGAGCTCCCAAACCATTTCAAAAAAGCTAGGTGTCCCTCCTTTTGTGAAGGAGACTAGGTCTTCGTTAGACTTTACATGGGTAGTTATATCTCGTGAGAGATTTCGTAAGGCTTCAGGGTTCGCAACAGATATTCTTGATTGGCCTTTCACAACAACTGCTTTCAGCTTCATAAAGCCCATAACTGCGCCTACACCACATCTTGCAGCTATTCTATTCGCTTCATCATTAACTATTCCTGCATATCTCACTAGGTTTTCGCCGGCAACACCAATAGTGGCGGCCTTTGCATCTTTTTCACCAAGATCAGCCCTTATAGCTCTATCAGCCTCACGGGCATCCATCCCCCAATATTGATTTGCTTGCCTTAACTCACATTTTCCATCATTAATATAAAGATATTGAGGGGTGGTAGGTCTCCCTGTTATTACTATTACATCGTAACCAGCCATTTTTAACTCGGCGCCCCATAAACCGCCACTGTTTGCATCTCCAAAATATCCGGTTAGAGGTGACTTTGTGATGACGGTGTGTCGTCCAGCTACTGGAGCAATGCTTCCAGTTATTGGACCTGTAGCAAATATCAATTTATTAGCTGGATCTAAAGGAGCAACCCAAGGTGGAACCTCATCATATAAAATTTTGCCACCTATTCCGTAGCCACCAATATATTTTATAGCTAATTCTTCATCAAGATCAGTACTTTTAATTTTTCCACGTGACAGGTCAACTCGTAGAATTTTTCCAACATATCCTTTTGGAAGAGTCATGTCGATTAAGTCCGCATCAATTAATATTTATACATTAGGTTAGTATTTTAATATATGTTAGATGTTTTTGATATTCTTTATATAATATTACTAAAAAAATGTTGGATGTATTAATTTTTAAAAAAAAATAAGATAATAGCAAAAAACTTAAGAAGATGATTAGAGATTCAATAACTTTGATCAAGAGAAAAAAAGAAGGATATTGTTAATGCGTCAAAGTAATATCAAAGGAGATAGAGGTTGGTCAGCTCTTTGGAGGACTGAGGATTGGTGGGCCGTATGGCTTGCATTGCTGTTGATATTCGCAGCGCTCATCTCGTTTAATTTAGGGGGCACCCTAAAACCAATAGCCGTGCAACCTGGAAAATGGGACCAATTAGGGACCATAACAACACACTTTTTTCAGAATGCTCACTGGTATATTGCTCAGTTCTCAATGTGGCTAGCAATATTTGTGGTTAGTAACCACTTTCTAGGATTTCGGTTGAAACAATACATACCTTCTTTTATTTTCCTTTATGTTTTATCGACTGTAATTTTCACCGTTAGCAGCTGGAGTCCAGCAAAGGCTTTGAATCTTGAAGCACCCTTAATGGCTTTGATAGTCGGTTTGTTCATAGGGAACTTTGTCAAGCTTCCTAAGTGGATGTATTCAGGCTTCAGGGTTGAATATTACATAAAAACAGGTATTGTTTTACTTGGGGCAACATTACCATTTACTTTAATTATGTATGCTGGCCCTGTTGCTCTACTCCAAGGTACAATTGTATCAATCACAACATTCTTAGCGATATATCTATTCGCGGTAAAAAT
>CAYNJB010000086.1:0-4819 GCA_964397515.1 uncultured Nitrosopumilales archaeon
CCATGTTCGAGAAAGTCAGGCCGTTAACAGTTGGGCCTTTATAGTCTCGGTGTATAACTGCGATTCCCTGAATTTCAGGGAGGAAGAAAGCAATTCCCTCAAAACATCCGCAAGATGTGTGTGGGTTTTCAAAAGAACTGTATAGCGAGATTCCTTTTACACTGCCTAAAGATCGTTGATTGATAACATTGTTTACTCCCTCATATATTCCCTTGACAGGGTCAAGCAATTTTCCTTTGGGGATTGCAAAATTAGGGCCCTTTGGATCCACTTTTGACGCGGCTCGACCATCAAACCAGCTAATTGAACCGCATGATCCTATTCTATTCGGGGTAATAACACAGACATGTGTCGGGGCAAATGATTGACACATTACACATCCATAGAAATCTTCTACATCTTCATCTTTTAGGTTTCTAGCTCTTTTGTCTCGTTCAGCCCAGACATCCAATGCCTTTGGATGGAATGAATCAATTGACTCCGTTTCAGTGCTTATAGTTACTTGAACATTCTCTAAAACAGGAAAACTTTGTTTATAAAGCCATATTAACGCTTTTCCCAACCAAGCTAATGAGTTCAGCCCTTTTTTATACGATTTTTTGGAGATTCTAAGCCATATGTCATAACGTTGGTTTAAATGCATCAGTCCTTCGATGTAATTTAGGAAATAGTGAATTCTTCGCTCTAAGACACCTTCAAGGTCTTTTTCAACTTTCTCGCCGGAAACTTCAATTAAAATCCCCAGAGGATATGTTCCACCTTGTTTTAACTGATCTAGGTCCGGACCAACTAAGTTAACTTTTCCATCCTCAATTTCTCCGGCGTTTCGGGTTAATACAACTTCCCATTTCTTGGGTATCTGTGCTCCTCCAAATTCAACTTGCATATCTGGACGACGCACACGTTCTCCCTCATACATCTCTCCGATTTCTATTGGGAAATCCGGTTTATTACCGCCTATGACTTCAGATCTAATTTTGCTTGGATCGCATATTCCATTAACTTTTGGCATTTCTCAAGAATCAGCCTCTTTCTTACCACGGATAAGTTCTTCTATTTTCTCGAGTTCGTTTTGTAAATTAATGATCAGGTTGATCACTAAACGTCCTTCCTGGGTTAAAATGTAAACGTTATATGGATATGATTTTTTTATAATATTATTTGAAATTAAAGTTGTTAAATGATCATTAAGGACTTTTGGATTGACTGATAAATTTTTCAATAAACTACCAAACGTATGTGCCTCATTAGCTAAAAGAATAGCTAATTTGTACCTTGTAGCGTTTCCAAATATTTTACATATTTGCGTTAAAGTATTTTCCTTCATGGTCTTAACCAAGGTTAGATTGGAATTCAACTGTAAAAGTAATTACTTTCTTGTAATTAATGAATGTATCGTATATAGAAAATATATTTCTGCGTTTACAAATAAAATATAATTATTTTAGTAAAATAACTTAATTTATAAATAATGGTATGTTGTTATAAAATCATTATACTTAAGTTTAGGTTCACCATAATTACATCAATGATATTTGATGCTTCATTTTCAACTACCGATGAGCTACCTCAAGCTATAGAGGTCTGCAAAATAGCAAATAAAAATGGCTTAGACGGAGTTTGGATAAATAATTTAATGACTGGGGGATTTGATCCTTTTACATTAGCCGCTATATGTTTTCTTAACTCAAAAAAAATGAGTCTAGGGATACCAGTCATAAGCCCATATATTATCCGCTTAGAAAATATAGTGCGGGCTGCATCAACTCTAGCCGAACTAAGTGCGAACAAATTCTTCTTAGGCCTTGGAGTTGGCGGGTTAAATGATCTAGCATATTCAAATATTACCCCAATAAACCCAATATCCACCTTGCGAGAAACGATACATACATTAAAGACTGTTTTCTCAAATTACAAAAATAGTAAATTATATAGTTCTCAACATATTCATCCAAAATATAATACATCCGTTGAAGTTCCAATATATCTTGGAGTTAGAGGAGTGAAGATGCTTGATCTTGCAGGGACGGACGCGGACGGAATCATTCTAAGTGGATCCAAAACATATATCAAAAACGCAGTCAAATTAGTTAAACGGCGTATTAAAGAATCAAACCAACCCAATAGACAATTCTCGTTTATTGCATGGATCCCTACAATTATAGATCCGGATAATAATTCGCTAAAAAAAGCTAAAAGTGTTATCTCAACAATTATTACAGATACGCCAAAGTCCGCTATTAATATTTCAGATATTGATCCAGATATAGAGAAAAAGATAAAGACGACATATCGCGAAGGTGGTACAGAAAAAGCCTCTGAATTAGTAGACGAAGAAATGCTAACTGACTTCACAATAACTGGTGATTTAAAATCAGTAATTGACGAATATAATGCGCTGGAAAAAATTGGAATTACGCGCTCGATTCTAGGTCCGGCCCCCATCACTATATGGCGAAAAAAACTTTCCAAATTTGTTAGAAGATGGAGATTACAAGAATGAATCTATCACTAGGCTTTAACGCTGGAGAAAGCATTCAAGATACACAAAAAAGATCTAAAATCGTCGAAGAACTAGGAATGAAGCAAATCTGGATTTCAGACCTCCCAATCCAAAGATATCCGTTTATTGTTGCAGCAGCTGTTGCCAAAGTAACCAATAAATTAAGAATTGGGTTAGGCGTTATAAGCCCATTTATACATAACCCCATATTCATAAGCCGAGCAATGGCTGCCTTAGAAGAAAATTATGGCCACCGATTTGAGTTATGCCTTGGTCTTGGAGATAGAAACATGCTGAGTTCAATCGGGATTTCAATACCCAAGCATGAAATAGCTGTTCAGTTAATAAAGAACGCTATGAATGACATTCAAAATAATCTATTAATCCGAAATATAAAGATGAATATCTGGCTTGCTGCACAAGGTGAAAAAACAATTGCGTCTGCAGGAGATTATTACGGAGTAATATTGAATTATGGGAATCTGAAATATATTAAGTGGGCAATAAATAAAATAGATCAGAGTAAGACTAGAATAGGAATTGCTGCGCCAGCATATATTTATGATAAACCTGAACAAGATCTACTTACAAATCTTAAAAAAGCTTCACTTACAATTATTCAGGGAACATCGTCAAAACTTGCAAAAACGTTAGGGTTTTGGGAAGAAATCAAAGATGTAGTTAAAAAACCGCGAATAGATCAAAAATCAAGGATATCTCCGGAATTAGCAAAGTTATTTGCAATAACTATGCCTTCGTCAGAACTTCCAAATTACTTGGAAGAAGCTGAAAAGTTAGGTGTGGATGAAGTAATGTTTGGATATCCTCAAGGTTCCACGATTGAAGGTATCCGAACAGTGTGTAAATTTATCAAATAGAGCTATCATTATCGATTCTAAGAATTTTTTTCCTTTAAGAATGTTTGAATTTCATTAAATTGCGTTGAAGAAGGGCGTAAAGTAAAATCTGTCTTGTTTCCATTATTATTAATTATCAAATTTATGGTCCGACCCAGAAGACTTTTTGAAAAATCGGCATCCACGATGTCAGAATACTTGGAAATGATACAATTCTCTTTATCGGAAATTATCTCATCAATTGATAAATTTTTAAGTTGCTCCCTTTTTTGATCTGCAATATCAAGACGTTTAATAGTTACATTTCTCTTGCTGAATCCGGATCCGAAGAAGAGTGAGGATAAATTTGACTTCATAATCTTCCCCCGACCGTCATTTGGGTCGAGTATCTTCACAATTATAAGTCTAGTCTCTGTAAATATTAGATCATAGATTGAATCAAACGTATGTCCACTAACTTGTTCCACGGTATGTAATTTTGATTCCATGTCTATTGCCTTGTATATCTCAATAACTCATATTTACATATTGATAAGTTCTTAGGTTGAATAGTGTATTATAATTATTAGGACTCAAAATCAGCTCTATCTAGGAATTAATTCAAGAAATATATTAAATATTAAGCTTTGTCCGAGTTATTAACTTCGTTTAAAATTAATTTTTCTGCGTTCAGATTGAGTACAATCTCGGCAATATCACTTGCATATTCAGATGTTCTTTTTATTGCGTCTATAATTAATCTATAGGCTTGCATTTCTTTAAGTTTTGGTATGGCTTCAATTTTTTCAATTATTTCTTTTTCTAAACTATTTATTTGGTCTGCTTTTTCAACCACAATATCTGCTGAGTGATAATCTCTTTTAAAGAGTGATTTGCACGCGTCTTCGAAAACACTGATTGCATAATCACTTAGTTCTGCAATTTTCTTTAAAATTTCGGGGTGTGTTAAATTTTTTGATGAAATGGTCGTTTCTGCTATTCTACATGCGTGGTCTGCAACCCTTTCCACACTCTTGACAATTAACCGATAACCTAAACAGTCTCTTGGCGAATTCAGACCAATTCTGTCAAGTATTAAATCGCTGGATACTGCCATTTTGAGTTGGCGAATTGTGTAAAGTCCAAATCGATCTACTTCGTCATCAGATTTTATCACACCTTGCGCTATTTCTTGATCATGTTTTAAAAGAGCCAAAAGCGCATCTTTATGCATCGATGTCGATATTGTAAACATCCTTCTTAATGCGTTTTCAACACTGAGTTCTGGGAAACCTAACAATACATGTATAGTGGTTTCTTGACTTGAATCAAAAAGAATCTCTGTTCCAATTAAGTTTCGCCGTACTACATCTTTGATGGATTCTCGATGAGCTAAGCTAAGTTGACCTTCTTTACTCCGAATGTGAATTATATTATAACCTAGCAAATAAAGTGAAATTAGCTTTCGACGGATAGATCC
>CAYNJB010000087.1:0-4555 GCA_964397515.1 uncultured Nitrosopumilales archaeon
TCTGTCACCAAGTATATGGAATGTGGCTTTAGCTATTGGAGTTACTGGGTGGACTCAGACTGCGAGAATTGTTAGATCTCAGACCTTATCTTTAAAAGAGAAGAAATATGTTTATAGAGCTAGAACTGTTGGATGTTCGGATTTACGGATACTTAGACGCTATATTTTACCTGGAGTCCTTCCTTTAATCTCAGCCCAATTGATATTAAGTATTGATATTGCAATAACAGCTGAAGCTTTTCTAAGCTTTCTCGGGTTAGGTGACCTTGCTCAAATCAGCTGGGGCTCAATTCTTTTTTTTGCGTTCAGTTTCGGCGCCTTTTCAATTGGAGCTTACTGGTATTTTCTTCCACCGGGAATAATGATTGTAATAACTATTCTAGCATTTACAGCAATAGGACAAGGGCTAGATAAAATAATCAACCCAAAGTTAAGAGAATATTAAGCAATTTGAGTCAAGAAAACAATACAAATCTCAAGAAATTCGTGATAATTTGGTCCATCAGGCTTATATAATGTTAATGGAAAGTCGGAGAGGGTTCTAGCTAGGGAGTTGAACAAACTCATAAAAGAAGAATATAAAGCTGTTTTAGTGCTTAATGATGGATCCATCCTCCACGGAAAAGGCTTTGGATATCCTAGGCGGATAATAGGCGAAGTGGTATTCAACACAGGAATGGTTGGGTATACTGAAGCCATGACAGACCCCTCGTATCGTGGGCAGATACTGACATTCACTTATCCTTTAATAGGAAACTACGGAGTCCCATCTTATAAAGATCAAGATGGTTTCGGGCTCCCGAATTATTTTGAGTCCAATAATATACAATCTTCAGGGATGATTGTCAGTGAGTTATGTAATAAGCCGAGTCACTGGAAATCTGTTAAGACAGTTAATAATTGGCTTTATGATGAAGGTATCCCTGGAATATTTGACGTTGATACAAGAAGTTTGACGATAAAGATTAGAGAACATGGTGTAATGATGGGTGCGTTAGAAGTTTCTAAAGAAAGCATAGATGTTGATAAATTAGTAGATGATTTGGCACTAGAGAAAAACTATGATGAACAGAAATTTATTGATTTAGTTAGTGTTAAAGATACTAAGGTTTATGGAGAAAGTGATAATAAAGTTGTTTTGATTGACTGCGGTGTTAAGAATGGAATTATTAGGGAACTTCTTAAGAGAGGTTTACAAGTGATAAGAGTGCCTTATAATACATCTTCTTCGGAAATATTATCTCATAATCCTCAAGGTGTACTAGTTAGCAATGGTCCAGGGAATCCAAAGATTTGTAGTGAGACAGTGGCAGCTGTTAAAGAACTTGTTCTTGAGAAAACACCAATTTTAGGGATATGCTTAGGAGTCCAAATATTAGCTTTAGCTCTGGGCGGAAGTACATTCAAGTTAAGATATGGACATAGAGGTCAGAATAAACCTTGTGTTGAATTAGATACAGGAAAGAGTTATGTTACTAGCCAAAACCATGGATACGCAGTTGACGCAAAATTGTTAAAGAACACAGGGTTAAATGTTTGGTTCATCAACGCAGATGACAAAACAGTTGAGGGAGTATATCACCAATCAAAACCATGTTTTGCAGTACAATTTCACCCAGAAGCATCACCGGGTCCGAACGATACAACATTCATCTTCGATAAGTTTTGCAAAAAAATGGGTATTGAGAATTAGATTTGGATAACGCAGAATTTAGCTTCGGAGTTTTAAGGGTGGAGGTGCATAAATGCCGCTGAATAAATCAATTAAGAAGGTTTTAGTCTTAGGTAGTGGGGCAATAAAAATCGGAGAAGCAGGCGAAAGCTAGGAAGCCGCCATTTCGATTACTCCGGAAGTCAATGCCTCAAAGCTTTACAGGAAGAAGGGATTAAGACAATCTTAGTTAATCCAAATATAGCCACGATTCAGACAGATAGCCGTTTAGCTGAGAGAGTACATTTTGTACCAGTAAATGTTGAATTTGTCTCCAAAATAATTGAGGATGAAAGACCGGACGGGATTATGCTTGCATTTGGAGGACAAACAGCTCTAAACTGTGGAGTAGACCTCGGAAAAAAGGGCATATTAGATAAATTTGGAGTTAAAGTTTTAGGAACAGCCATAAAAGGGATAGAACAAACTGAAGACAGAGATCTATTTCGAATAGCTATGACTAATGTGGGGATATCTGTTCCTAGAAGTTCGGCAGTATATACACTTGAGGAGGCAAGAAAGAAAGCGAAGAGCATTGGTTATCCAGTGATGCTTAGAGTTGCATATACTTTAGGTGGAAAAGGGGGCGGCGTTGCCTTTAACGAATATGAGTTAGATGAGATAACCATTAGGGGGTTTGCAAACAGCATTACTCACCAAGTATTAGTAGAAGAATATGTTGGATCATGGAAACAAATAGAGTATGAGGTAATGAGAGACCGATTAGGTAATGGAGAGACAGTATGTAACATGGAAAATGTCTTGGGGATGAAGGTGCATACTGGAGATAACATAGTTGTTGCACCTTCCCAGACAATAAATAACAAAGAATATCACATGTTAAGGAGTATTTCTCTTAAAGCGGCCGAAATTTGCGGAATCGTTGGTGAATGCAACGTTCAATTTGCATTAGATCCAAAATCTGAGACTTATTACACAATAGAGATAAATGCGAGGCTCTCAAGGTCGTCAGCTCTTGCATCTAAAGCAACAGGCTATCCTCTTGCATATATTGCGGCTAAACTAGCTCTGGGTTATACTTTACCTGAACTTCTTAACAAAGTAACAGGTGTCACCACTGCATGTTTTGAGCCTGCACTTGATTATGTAGTGGTAAAGATGCCGAGATGGGACCTTGGAAAATTTGGGAGAGTAACTAAGAATCTTGGTACGCAAATGAAATCAATCGGAGAAGTAATGGCGATTGGAAGAAACTTTGAAGATGCTTTACAAAAATCTATTAGAATGATAGATATTGGAAGAAGCGGGATAATTGCTGATTCAAGAATAGAAAGAATCAGTTCACAGGATATACTTGAAGATAACCTTAGTAGACCAACTGATGAGATACTGTTTCGAATAGTAGATGCATTAAAGTCAGGAATGTCTAAAGAAAAAGTTAGTCAAATAAGTAATATTGACCCGTGGTTCATTTCAAAAATATCAAACATTGTTGATATAGAAAGAGAACTAATTCATAAAGGTAAAACAATTTGCCTGGAGACAAATAAAGAGATTATTAGAAGAGCAAAAAAATCAGGTTTTTCAGATAAACAAATTGGACATTGCATTAAGATTTCAGAAGATGAATTTAGAAAAGTTCGATTAAAACTTGGAATACAACCAGTAGTTAGACAAATAGATACGCTTGCAGCTGAGTGGCCTGCTAAGACAAACTATCTTTATCTTAGCTACGACGGAGAGAATGACGATATCACTTTTGAGGGAAAAAAGAAAGTAATCGTTTTAGGAGCAGGAACATATAGAATAGGAAGTTCAGTAGAATTTGATTGGTCAACTATGAATATGGTTTGGGCTTTGAAAGAGAAAGGTTTTGACGAAGTAATAACCCTAAACTGTAATCCTGAGACAGTGTCAACAGATTACGATATGAGCGATAAGCTTTACTTTGAAGAACTAACCTTAGAGAGAATCCTGGATATTTATGATAAGGAAAAACCTGACGGAATAGTAACATGTGTTGGAGGACAAACACCAAATAATCTTACACCTAAACTTGCATCATATAACTTGAAAATATTCGGGACTGAAAGCGCTAATATTGACAAAGCTGAAGATAGATCAAAGTTCAGCGCATTGCTAGACAAACTTGGAATACCTCAGCCTAGATGGAGTGTTTTCACATCAAATGAAGATGCATTAGATTTTGCTAGAAAAGTAGGGTACCCGATTTTGGTAAGGCCATCTTATGTTCTAAGTGGGGCAGCTATGAGGATAATTTGGACTCAGAGCCAGCTAGGACAATTCTTAGCTAATGCAGCAAAAGTTAGTCCAGAATATCCATTAGTAATTAGTAAATTTATTCAAGATGCTCAAGAAGTTGAAGTTGACGGAGTCAGCGATGGAGAGGGGTGTTATATAGGCGCACTAATGGAACATATTGAAGGAGGCGGAATTCATTCAGGAGATTCGATGATGACAATCCCTCCTCAAAGACTTACAACTTCTAATCAAAATATAATAACAAAATATACTAATGAAATTGCTAGAGCTTTACAGATTAAAGGTCCATTTAATATCCAATTTCTCGTAAAAAACAACGAGATTTTTGTTATCGAATGTAACCTAAGAGCGTCTAGGTCCATGCCTTTTGTATCTAAACTTACAGGTGTTAACCTTATGAAGATTGCTGCATCAGCAATATTAGGAGAAAAGTTAGGGAGCTATTCACGCGGCGACACACATTTATCAAAAGTTGGTGTAAAAGTGCCGCAGTTCTCATTTATGCAGCTTGAGGGAGCTGATCTTAATCTAGGGGTCGAGATGCAATCAACCGGCGAAGTAGCTTGTCTTGGCGAGGATTTCAATGAAGCATTATTGAAA
>CAYNJB010000088.1:0-4505 GCA_964397515.1 uncultured Nitrosopumilales archaeon
AAGCTGTTGATTTTGTAAAAAATTTCTTTAATTGCGATAAAATTGTGTACAAAGGAATAAAATAATCGTAATCTTGTTAATCACCATTTACACCTCTTAATATTGTTAATAATTTAATTATCTAAGATACTAATTTTCATCATTGTCAATAAAAAAATTAATGTTTAAAACATTCTAGAAACTTATTTATGGATACTCATGTAGGTGAAGTCACGATGCCGGGGTAGCTCAGCCTGGCCAGAGCGCCAGGCTCTCCAAAATCAGGGCGAAACTCATAATCTGGAGGTCGCGGGTTCGAAACCCGCCCTCGGCACCAAATTAAAGGTTACTCCAACTTTAATGGTTTAATTTGAATTATCTGTTTAAAAGAATATTAGACGCGACCTATTTGGAATGAATATTGAAGCTTCAAGAGTTTGAATCGCTTAACCTTTTTAATTCAGTTAGAATTCCAGTTCCTAGACATTTTTTAGTGACCAATCCTGATGATGCTGTTAATGCTTTCAGAAAATTATCGGGTCCTGTAATTCTTAAAGCTCAAATCTTAGTTGCTGGGCGAGGGAAAGCAGGGGGTATTATATTAGCTCATAATGCGCAGGAAGTGAAAAATTGTGCAAATGCACTTCTTAATAAAAAGATTAAAGGAATACTTGTCAATTCAATTTTAGTCGAAGAGAAATTAGATATTCAGGAAGAGTTATTTCTAGGAATTGCAATTGACCGATTTAATAGAAAACCAGTAATAATTGCAAGTGCTAAAGGAGGAGTAGATATTGAAGAAACTGTAAAAAAAGATCCAAAGGCTGTAGTTAAGAAAAATATTGATCCTTCTTTCGGATTAAAAACGTATCAAGCTAGATCTCTAGCTAAAAATATTGGTCTCTCAGGAAAAAATGCGTCTGAATATACGAATATATGTCTCAAACTTTACAAATTATTTGAACAATATGATTGCGAGCTTATCGAGAGTAATCCTTTAACCATCACAAACGATGGACGTATAATTGCCGCAGATGCCAGAATGATCATAGATGATAATGCTAAGTACAGACATAGTAATCTAAAGGGACCTAATCTAGAAATATCAAACCTCGAGCGCGAAGCGGAAAAAGTTGGTCTAAGTTTTGTACAACTAAATGGCGATATTGGAATAATCGGGAACGGTGCAGGTCTTGTAATGGCAACTATGGATGTGGTCTTATATTTTGGCGGACAACCTGCAAACTTCCTCGACGTGGGCGGTGGAGCAGACTCAGAAAGTATCTATAATGCAGTAAGAATCACACTCTCAAACTCAAAAGTAAAAGTTCTATTGGTTAATATTCTCGGTGGAATAACAAGATGCGATGTTGTTGCCGAAGGACTAGTCGCCGCAGTCAACGATTTTACGAAAAATGTGCCTATCGTTGTCAGACTAGTTGGAACAGGTGAAGAAGAGGGGCGCATAATACTTAAAGAAGCCGGGTTAAATTATATGGAAAGTATGGATGATGCAGCTAAAAAAGCTGTGAGTCTGCTAGGAAGTTTTTAAATGACTATCCTTGTGGATAAAAAGACTAAACTGTTAGTACAAGGAGTCACTGGAAAAGAAGGGTCATTCCATACCAAATCAATGATCAGCTATGGGACAAACATTTTGGCAGGTGTTACACCTGGGAAAGCTGGTGCCCGCTTAGAAACTATAAATGTCTATGATTCAGTCTATGATGCAAAGACTGAATATCCTGAGATAAACGCTAGCATTATTTTTGTGCCAGCGCCTTTTGCAGCTGACGCAGTCTATGAGGCAATAGATGCTAAGATAAGTTTGATAGCGTTAATAAGTGAACGTATCCCTTCTCATGACGCAATCAAGTTTATTGATTATGCTAGGATGAAAGACGTAATAATTCTCGGTCCTAATTGCCCTGGCGTTATTTCACCTGAAGAATCCAAAGTTGGAATCATGCCTAGTCAATTGTTCAAAAAGGGGCGAATAGGTGTTATCTCCCGAAGTGGAACTCTCACATATGAAATTGCTTGGGCATTAACTAGATCCGGGTTAGGCCAAAGTACTGCTTTAGGCATTGGCGGAGACCCTGTTACAGGAATAAATTTTCTAGAAGCTTTAAATCTTTTTGAGGCTGATATTGATACAGATGCTATTGTTGTAATTGGCGAGATTGGGGGCGATGCAGAAGAACGATTAGCCGATCATGTGATAAACCGTAAGTTTGGAAAACCATTGGTTGCTTTTATAGCTGGAAAAAGTGCCCCACCCGGTAAAAGGATGGGACATGCAGGTGCCATAATAAGTGCGGGCTCAGGAACAGCTGAAGGCAAAGTGAAGAAGTTCTTAGACGCTGGCATTCCTGTTGCAACTAAACCATCTGACGTGCCATCCCTAATATCATCTGTGTTAAACAAAGGCTAAAAAAATCTAGATGAAATTAAGCGCGATACTCAATTAAACTTTTAACGATGGTTATTTCTTTCTTTTAAACATCTTACTATGAATACCGCATTCTCCACCATGTTTGGCAGTGCCTGACCAGCGTCCTCCTCTTTCTTCTTCAGTGTATGGTTTAGAGCAAGGCGCGCATCCTAAGCTTCTGTATCCTTGAAAATATAGGGGGTTCACCGGAAGATTGTATCTTGCTATATATCTCCATATATCCACTTCTGTCCAATCGAGAATTGGGTTTACCTTTGTTATTCCTCCTTCATATTCTTCAAAGAAGTCAAAGTTCGTTCTTGTTATTCCCTCAGTTCTTCTAACACCTGATATCCACGACTTTAAGCCAAGTTCTTTTATCGCTCTTTTTGTTGGTTCTACTTTGAATACTTTACAACACTCATCAGGGTCTGTTTTGTAAATAGTATCTGAAACAGGGCGATCTGATTTGTATGTTTTGACATTTAAACTCCATAATGAGGTTAAAAATCCCTTATAGTCTATAGTTTCCTTTGGTTTAAATGGCGTTGTCACAGCAAATAGGGGAAAGTTTGGATCCTCTTGTAAACAAAGATGCACTAATACTAGTGAGTCTTTTCCGAATGAGCAGGCAGCTGCTGTTGGACCATATTCATCAACAGCTCTTCTTATCATCTTTCTTGCAGCGACTATTTGTGGTTCCATATTACCTTACCCTTAACCAAATTCTCTCAAATCCATAATATGCTACTAACTTGATAGCTGCATCTACTAAACCGACTCCAGATGCAATAGCAATTTCGTTGGTAAATATGTAAGCTATAGAAAAAGTTGTTAATGATGCTATTACTCTCCAACTTATGGCCTTCATTATACTCCTTTTTCTTGAAAAAAGTTTACATCCGTTTAATTCTTGAAGTGGCTGTTGTAATATTCCATTTTGAATCGGCTGATTCAATATTTTATTGCTCAAATCTCGACAATCGATCCATAACTCCGTTATATATATAAACATAACGATGTTATATTTGCTGCTAACACATATTCAAATCACAAAAATCCAGAAAAAGTTATTTATCTTCCAAAACATCCCTGAAAATTAAGGTTACAATATTTTGACTGGAAAAACGCTTCTAGATAAACTATGGGACCCACATATTATTTATCAGGAAAGTGGGCAACCAGCGCTAATCTATATAGACCGCCATTATTTACACGAAGTTACATCACCTCAAGCTTTTGATGGCCTTCGAAGTGCAAAAAGAAAAGTTAGGCGACCTGAACTGACTTTTGCCACAATAGATCATAACATTCCCACAACATCCCGATCTCTACCTATTATAGACCAAGTTTCAGCAAGGCAGATTGCAACACTCCAAAAAAATTGCAGTGAATTTGGTATTAAGATTTTCAGTCTAAACAGTCCCTATAATGGAATAGTTCATGTAATTGGCCCTGAACTTGGCCTCACCTTACCTGGTTTGACAATTGTGTGCGGAGACAGTCACACATCCACACATGGCGCGTTTGGATCTATAGCATTTGGGATAGGAACTTCTGAAGTTGAACACGTCTTAGCTACCCAAAGTATCTTGATGGAAAAACCAAAATCTTTCCGAATAACAATCGACGGTTCTCTACAAAACAATGTTACTTCAAAAGATGTAATTCTTTCCTTAATAGGGAAAATAGGAATATCTGGTGGAACAGGATATATTATTGAATATTGCGGGGAAACCATTGAACAATTTAGCATGGATGATCGAATGACCATCTGCAATATGACGATAGAATCTGGTGCCCGGTCAGGAATAATAGCGCCGGATAAAAAAACATTCGATTATCTAAAAAACCGTATATTCGCTCCAAAAAAAGATATATTTAATGACGCAATCGATGTCTGGAAAGATCTGAAAACTGACCCAAGTTCAAAATTTGATAAAGAGTACACTTTAGATGTAAGTAACCTTGCTCCGCAAGTGACGTGGGGTACTACCCCGGGAATGGTATCTGATGTGACCCATGTTATCCCATCTCCAAATGATTTTTCTGATCATAATGAGCAAGAATCTGTAACGAATGCTTTACAATA
>CAYNJB010000089.1:0-4467 GCA_964397515.1 uncultured Nitrosopumilales archaeon
ATTCCCGGTGGGACTAGCTTTTCCGCTGCTTTGACGAATTGCTCACCTATATTGAATGCTTCTTCTAAAAGTGATTCGCGGAGAACTAGGGGTATGTTACCTACAACAACATATGTTGGTGAAATATTTGATGCAAGTTGATGTTTGGATGGGATACGCCCAAAAGCATCCGCAGAAGTTTCATATCGCCTATCAATTCCTAATAGTTCCAAATTTTTAGTTATTGGAGAATAGAAGTATTGGAAGTAGACAGGGACTCCAACAGAATATTCTTGAATATAGAAATCTTCTTCGGATCCAGGTAAAACGGATCCACTGGATATTAGATCATCCACGATTTTCCTAAATTCATCATAGCTAGACACGATGAAGTAGCCTTTCCCCCCTGCTGCTCCGGGAAGCTTTACTATACACAGCCGATCAATCTCTTCAGGTTTAAAGCTCCTTAGACTTCGAAGTCCAGCCGCTTTCATTAATTTTTCTTTCAGGTATCTATCAGATTCCCATCTGAGGATCCACTTATTACCAAAGACTGGCACATTGAGGTCTTTTTCGACTTTTTCGATACCAACCTCAGATATTAAGGTGCCATGTGGAATAAGTACAGATTCTGAATCTTTCAATTGACTTTGTATTTCAAGTTTAATAATTTCCTTAAATTCATCAACAAGTATGTAATTATCGATGAATGGAAATCTCCGATAAAGACTTTCTCTGCTTTTCTTAGTGATTATTAAGCTATTCAGACCCTCATCTTTAGCGCCTTTCAATAGCTGAAGAGCACAATGTGATCCTAACGTTGAAACAGTTGTCATTATGTTACTACCTCAAACAGTTTTTTTGTTTTGATCCCCTTTTTTATTTCCATAGCGATCCGCCGCCCAGTAGAAACATTGTGACCGAAGAAATATTTTGTGTATGGAGAAGTTGTAGAGATGATTGGACTTCCAGGGACTCGCGGTGAGACATCGTACACCACAATATCAAGATCCTTTGTTATTGAAGATTGGAGAGCAAAGGGACCAATAGGTCCGGGTGGAAACATTTCTTTAACAGTTTTCACGAATTTTTCTCCGATCTGAAACACTTTTTCTAACAATGATTCACGTATTGTCGCAGGAGTATGCCCAATCTCGATATTTTGGAGCGGCACATCAATTTCCAATTGCTGTTTTGCCGGGAGATTCACAAAGTCAAATAGATTTGTTTGAAGTCGACGATCAATGCCAAGAAACTCTAATTCATTTTCCAAGGGGGAATAAAAGTAATTGAAGTTAAAGTAAGCGCCTAAGATTAGTTCCTCAATTGTCGCAGAAGCTAAGTCCTTTACGTTGATTATACCCTGATCTATCATCTCAGAAGATTTTTTCAGGTATTCTTGGTGAGAAGACGCGGTGAAAAACGCGCGCTCTATTTTCCTGTTTGCCTCATGTACTTTGACTATGACAGGCCCATCTATTTCTTCAGGGGAGGCATATAATTTGGGATATCGTATTTCGGCTTTTTTAAGAATGTCATATTGGGTAACAGCTACATCTCTTTCTTCAGTTCGTAGAAGAAATCGGTTCCCGAATAAAGGAACTTTAAATTTATTTTCTATATCATCATAATGAACATAAGTACTAAATGATCGATGTGGAACAAAAATAACGTTCCTCTTCCGTAAATCATCTTGAATATCAGGTTTAGTAATATCGGAAAAATTAGGTAGAACTATGACGTGATCAATAATTCTACGATATTTTTTGTATACTTTTTCTCTGCCTTCTTGACAGACTATCAAAGTTTCGAATCCTTCGTCTTTTGCGCCGTCTGCAATATCAAGAGCTGAATGGCTACCTAAAGCTGCGACCTGTATCTTGGAAACGTCATAGCTTTTGACTGTATCTTCAATTTCGTTTTTTGATATCAAGCTCATCTAGCTATTAAGGGTCTATATCTATATCTTTAAGAATTATGTCGTTAGTTATTTCAGTATAATGTTAATATTTCAGCTCGATAAATAAACAGACTTCTCGTTCTAAGGGCCAAATAAGATATTAATAATTCCTTAACCTTTTTAATACGGAGATACAAAGGTTCAATCAACTTGCCAAAAAACATATATCTTTTTTCAGAAGGCGATGGGAAGAATAAAATGCTCCTTGGCGGCAAAGGTGCTGGACTTTGTGAGATGACGCATCTCGGACTGCCTGTACCCCCGGGGTTTATCGTAACTACAGATGTCTGCTTGTCATATCAAGACCAAGGTGGAAAGCTCCCAGAAGAATTAATGATGGATATACGATCATCTATGGAGAAAATTGAATTGTTAACGGGTAAAAGATTTGGAGATTCAAGAAACCCCCTGTTAGTTTCAGCTCGTTCAGGGGCGGCAATATCAATGCCAGGGATGATGGACACTATTCTAAATCTTGGCTTGAATGAGGAGACATTGGGAGGCCTAATAGCTCAAACAGGCGATGAGCGATTTGCCTACGATGCATATCGTCGATTTATACAACTATTTGGCAAAATTGTACTCGAAATTGATGATGATCGGTTCTCAGAAATATTTGAGAGAAGGAAAAAGGAGTCTAATGTTCAGAATGATAACGATCTTAGTTCTAAAGACTTGATGAATATAGTCCAAGAATTTAAGGAACTTGTTTTGCAAGAAACAGGCTTACCTTTTCCAAATGAACCATATCAACAATTGGAGAAAGCAATTGCCGCTGTATTTAAGAGTTGGAACGGAAAAAGAGCTGTTGATTATAGAAGAGAATTCAAAATAACACAGGATATGGCTAATGGCACGGCCGTTAATATTGTATCGATGGTTTTTGGAAATATGGGAGATAGAAGTTGTACAGGGGTTATCTTCACAAGAAGCCCAGCTACAGGGGAAAAAAAACTGTACGGGGAATACCTTGTTAATGCCCAAGGAGAAGATGTTGTTGCAGGTATCAGAACTCCTAAACCAATTAACAACCTTGAGAGAGAATTTCCTGAATCATTCAACACAATCAAGAAGATATCTGATAGATTGGAACAACACTTCAAAGAAGTTCAAGATATGGAGTTCACAGTTGAGAACGGAAAATTCTATATGCTTCAAACAAGAAATGGCAAGATGAATGCTTCCGCATTAGTTCGAACATCAATTGAGATGACCAATGAAGGATTATTAACCAAAGAAGAAGCCATTAAAAGAGTTAAACCAGAAGTATTAGAACAGATCCTTCACAAAAGAATTGATCCATCTATAATTACTAAACCGGTGGCAAATGGTTTAGGCGCATCACCAGGAGCTGCTTCAGGTGTAGCAGTTTTTAACGCAGATGATGCTGATAAACGAGAAAAAGCGGGAGATAAAGTTATACTTGTGAGGGAGGAGACAAGACCTGAAGATATCCACGGCTTTTTCGCTTCAGAGGGAATATTAACTAGCCGCGGTGGAATGACCAGTCACGCAGCAGTTGTAGCTAGAAGCATGGGAAAGCCTTGCATCACAGGATGTAACAATATCCAAATAGATTATGCAAACAGAAGTTTTACATGTGGAACCAAAGTAGTCAAAGAAGGAGAATGGATAACAATAGACGGAGGTCAAGGTGAACTCTATTTAGGACTGGTCCCACTGGTAGAACCTGAACTTACAGATTATTTCCATACATTCCTATCTTGGGCCGATTTGATACGATCACTAGGTGTGAGGGCTAACGCGGATACGCCTGAAGCAGCTAGGATCGCAAAAAGCTTTGGTGCTCAGGGAATTGGATTGTGTCGAACTGAGCGGATGTTCAACGCAGTTGATAGGTTACCAATAGTTATGGATATGATACTTGCAGAAGAAGACGAGGATAGAAAACTATGCCTTGAGAAAATAATGCCGCTTCAAAAAAATGACTTCAAAGAGATTTTAAAGGAAATGGAAGGTATGCCTGTAACAATTAGACTGTTGGATCCCCCGCTACATGAGTTTCTTCCAAGCGTTTTAGATCTACAGAAAGAAATCTATGATCTTCAAAGTTCAAAACTTGATACACCTGAACTAGCTAAAAAGAAAGGTATATTGGAGAGAGCAAAATCACTCTCAGAAGTGAATCCCATGCTGGGCCACAGAGGTGTAAGAATTGGAATCACTTATCCGGAGATATATGAAATGCAAATTAGAGCAATATATGAGGCTTTAGCTGAACTTAAAAAAGAGAATTTAAAAGTAATCCCACAAATAATGGTTCCTCAAGTGGGCATTATTGATGAGCTAATTAATATTAAAAAAATTGTCGAACGCGTTAAAACAGAGACAGAAGCTAAATACGGAGAAGAACTCAATATTAAATATGGGACTATGATTGAAGTTGTAAGATCGGCTTTAACTGCAAAAGAGATGGCTAAAGTATCCGAATTCTTCAGTTTTGGAACAAATGATCTAACTCAAGCTACTTTTAGTTTTAGCAGAGAAGATGCAGAAAACAAGTTTAT
>CAYNJB010000090.1:0-4464 GCA_964397515.1 uncultured Nitrosopumilales archaeon
TTCAAAGTCCCTCGGACTTGAACCGGATGTGAGGCGCCGCCGGTCGGACTTGAACCGACGACCCACTGATTTCTGTCAACGTGGTTAACAGTCAGTTGAGCTCCTGATGATAGGAATTGCTCTACCACGCTGAGCTACGGCGGCCCTGTGAGCAGTTGAATGCGCTAATAGACTGCCCACGTATTTAATGTCTATGAAGAAGCAATTAAACATTAATGATTCTTAAAATATAGATTTACTTAACAATTTCAATAATATGATAAAAAAGAGTGATGATTAGAAATCTTTAAGAGAGCCTGAAAAAAAATGGGTTAGTAACTTGTATTCAAATATCATTCTATTGAAGGAGCCACCTATAGCTAAGATCACGTTGAATAAACCAGAAACATTAAACGCTCTAAGCTTTGATTTACTGGTAGAGCTAGACCAAGCTCTAAATGAGGTATCTAAAAATAAAGATGTTAAAGTTTTGGTGATAACTGGATCAGGTCGTAGTTTCTGTGCTGGTGCTGACTTGAAATTCATGTCAAGACTTGAAACCCCTAAAGAGCTCTTGGATTATATTCAATATCTAAATGAAGTTTTTCTTAAAATAGAAAATTTGGACAGACTAGTTGTAGCTGGGGTTAACGGTTATGCGTTAGCTGGAGGGTTAGAGTTAATGTTATGCTGTGATTTAGCAATAGCTTCAGAAAAAGCTATTTTAGGAGATGAGCACATTAATAGAGCTTTGATGCCTGGAGGCGGATCGACTTTTAGGCTCCCTAAAATAATTGGTTTAAGACGAGCTAAAGAACTGCTTTTTACCGGAGATAGATGGACTGCAGCCCAAGCGTTTGAGGTAGGGCTCATTAACAAAGTTGTTCCAGCAGATAAACTTGATGAATCAGTAAATGAATTAGCTTTAAAACTTGCGTCTAAAAGCAGTATTGCTACGAGGTTGCTTAAACAAGTTGTCAACCAAGCATCGGATACCAATAGGGAAACAGCTCAAAAGCTTGAAAGAATGGCGTTTAACGCGGTTTTCACAAGCCATGATGCGCAAGAAGGTTTGAAGTCTTTTCTTTCAAAAACAAAATAATATCATTTTAGACTGGGCTTTTGCTTAGTTTTGTTAGATCGCAGATAGTATTCTCAAGAACGTCTATGCTTTGAAGCATTTCCTGTATTTCTATACCTTCTTTACGTGTATGTGAGAGATGAGCGTTACCAGGACCGTATGTTATGACAGGAATGTTGAGATTATTTCCTAAAGTATTCATATCGCCAGTTCCAGTTTTGTTAATTAACATTGGCCGTGTTTTTCTTACAGATAGAATAGACCTTACTAACGCACGCATAATTGGGGAGTTTCGGTCAGATTCAAATGGTTCAGTTTGATCTATTACAGTAGTTCTAAATTTTGGGAAAGAAAGGTCAGATTCGAATTTATGTATTACGCCTTTCACTTCAGACAATACTTGTTCAGTAGTCATAGTTGGAGGAACTCGTATATCAATTGAGATTGAACATCGGCCAGGCATAACATTGTGTGATGAGCCACCTCGAATCTTAGTGAGGCAAGCGGTAATAGTTCTATAATGATCACCTGGAACTACTTTTTGTTCTAGCGTCTTTTTTATTGCTGTCCAAACTTCGAGTAATCTTTCCACAGCGTTTTGTGACATCCAAGGAGCACTGGCATGAACACTTGGAGTCTCACAAATCAAGTTTAAAGCAAGCCGACCTTTATAACCTACAGTAATATTATCAATACCGCTTGGTTCACCGAAAATAGCGTATTTTGCGTCGATACCATGCCGTAGGAGCTCTTTAAGACCTAAGCCAGTCCCTTCTTCATCACTTACCGCAGCAATAGTGACTTTACCGATGTCTTTTCTTGTCGAAAGCCTGGACGCGGCTAAGATCATTGCTGCTAGAGCTGATTTTGCATCGCAAGCTCCTCGGCCGTAAATATATCCTCTTGAGACACGGACTTGTTGAAAACCGGGTACTGTATCCATATGGCCGCACAATAAAAGTTTTGGACTTCCTGAACCGATTTCACCTGTTACATTATAAACTGAGTCAACTTTCACATTTTGAAATCCTAGCTCATTATTCATCGCGTCTTTTAAAAAATTGGCGAGATTACCTTCTTCTCGGGATGGTGAGTATATTCTCAGCATTTCAGTTAGAAAACCGATTTCTTTGTTCTGCATTTTAAGCTCCTATTTCAGTTGATCTACCAAATATTCTACGATTTTGCCGGGTATATCTACTCCAGTAACTGGAACACTGTTTCGGAATTCGGTTGTATTATTTACTTCGTGAACAACGAGTCCTTCGCTGGTTTCCATGCAGTCAACACCATATATACCATCGCCGATTGCTCTTGCGGCTTTAAGACATATTTCTTCAAGATCAGTAGTTATTGGGCAGTTCAATGCTTTTCCACCCCTAGATGTATTAGTTCGCCAGCTCCCTGTCTCAGATACACGATAAATCGCAGCGATTACTTCATCACCAACTACGAAAGCACGGATATCTCTTGGCGGTCTTTTCACTTTCTCTTGAATATAATATACTTGATAGAGAGGGAACATGTGTTCACGATCCTCAATTACTGACTCTGCAGCATCTTTATCGTTGACAAGGGCTATAAGACGTCCCCAGCTTCCAAGAGTTGGTTTTATCACGGCAGGGTATCCAAGGTCATCTAATGCTTTTAATGATCCTTCAGGAGAAAAGGCAAGAATTGTTTTAGGAGTTGGTATCCCTGATTTGACTAGGGCTGCTGATGCAAAAAGCTTATTTCCAGAAATTGTTGCTTCTTTAAGTCCGTTAACGACTTTAAGACCTAAAGATTCTAGATAGGCTGTCAGATGTAGACTTGTATAGTAACTTACACATCTCTGGAGGATAATTTCTCCGAATTCGGAGCTTTTACCCTTTGATAAATCATAGTAGCTATGTTTACAGTTAACAGCGTTCATTTCGACGCCTTTTCTTTTCGCGGCGTTCAAGAGAGCTTTCTCTTCCCATCTAGGGGTATCATATATCATTGTGATAGATGGCAAGTTCTTTATTCTCCCCAATCTTCGCCTTCTACTTTAGCGGATCTAAGATCTAAACTTCCGTCGTCTTTCTTGAATATTTCAAATGAAGTCCCGCAATCAGGACATGTCACGATTTCACCTACTAATGCATCGTCTGGCAGTTTAATTTCACCGCTACACTCATTACAGTTCAGTTCTTCTCACCTCCCTCCGGGTTTTTTCTATTCAAATTTTTTTCAACTTCAAGAATTTGATTTTCCATATTATCAGATAGTTCTATTTCAAACAAGTCTCCAGATTTTAACCTCTTTAATCCTTTCGCAACAGATGAGGCAGTAGATTCATTGGGGTTCAAACCTAGTATTTTTAACAGAAAAGCTGATTCACTTCGCCCTGATAACCCACCTATGATTATTCGTCGCCGGTTTCCAACCAACTTGGGAGGTATTAGTTCATAAGCAATAGGGTTGCGAATTATCGCTGCCACATGAGTACCAGCTTTGTGTTTGTATGCGTTATATCCCACCAGTGGTTCGGCAGGATGAGTCTTGATCCCAGTGTAGCTATCTATTAATTGTGAGAGCTCACTTAACATGTTTAGTCGTACATCTAGATTAACGTGGTATAATAAAGTTAGTCCTATTACGACTTCGGCGAGTGATACTAATCCAACTCGTTCACCTATACCATTGATAGTTGTATGAACTTGGGTTGCACCGGCCTCTACCCCGGCAAATGTATTTGCTAGAGCTAACCCCAAGTCGTTATGGCAGTGTAAATCAAGCGGTGTGCTGATATCTTCTTTAACAGTCTTGATAAGATTGAACATACCATGAGGATTCATGGCTCCAACGGTATCAGGAATTCCGATCCTATCGGCGCCCGCAGAGGATATCTCTCGACACATTTCTTTAAGAAATTCGGGATCTGCTCGGCTTGCATCCTCTAGAGTAAACCTCATTTTAAGCCCGTGTTTATGTGCGTACTCAACAGCCTCAACTGATCGTTCTATCGCCTGTTTCCGAGATACCCGAAGTTTATATTTTAAGTGAATGTCAGATACAGAGTGATACATTGCTATCCATTCAGAATCGCATTTAAGAGCGACGTCAATATCATTTGGAAGAGCTCTTATATGTGAAACAATTTTAGCTGCAAGACCTGCTTTAATCATTTCTTTGCATGACAGTTCATGGTCAGGAGATACAATTGGACTTATTTCAATGGCGTCTACAGAGAAATAATCTAGCATCCAAGCAATTTGAAGTCTTTGTCGATGAGTGAAAGTTACACCTGGAGATTGCTCTCCTTCTCGGAGTGTTGAATCAAGGATAAAGATTTTTCCTAGTTTTTTTGATTGGATATTATACTCTTGAGCATACCCTAATCTTTTTTTGATATCCTCAATCATATTAGAAGATGTGGA
>CAYNJB010000091.1:0-4393 GCA_964397515.1 uncultured Nitrosopumilales archaeon
CTTTCTCATTTTTTCTCGAATTCGCTCCAGCTTCCAATAACCGCAGCTCGATTAAGTTTTTCTAATCTGCGGATAAACAGATATGACAGTATCAGGGTGATCAAAGGATAGCTCTGAAGAGTTGGAACGATTAATACTACTGGAGCTAAGCTGAAGGCGCTCCAAAATGATATGGATGCAAATGATTGAGTTAAGGCCGCAAGTAAGAGTGCTTTCCGTGATTTTCCTTTAAACCCTGCCCAACTTTCTTTTTTAATACAAACGGTACCGGATAGGAAGATAGATGATACTAAAACACCAATTAACATTGCTTGGAAAGGGTTTCCGATTAAGCTCACAGAAACCTTGGTTAGTAGAGCGCCAATAGTGAAAACTATTGCCGCCATAACTGAAATTACGATGCCTAATGTGAATTTCCTTTTATTAAAATTTAGCTTCTCATTTGATGATTCTCCACTTTTTGAAATGCTGAACGCGCCCAGAAATATAAGTAAAGCCGCAGGTGTAAGAATGAGCGGAGGAATCTCCCCTAGTAGAACCACAGCTAAAAACGGGGCAAACATAGCTTCTGTGGCGACAATTGAATTTGTCCGTGATGCACCAATAAGGTCTATACCGCGATACCATAGAAATCTGCCACCTACAAAATTAATTATGCCGGCCACAGATGCATAAGCCAAGGGAATATACTCAATTTCTAGCAGGTGATTTAAACCACCTGAAATCAATGCGAAAAAGAAAGCAACTGGAATTCCTACAATGGAGATTATAAAAGTACTATTTAACACACCGATGTCTATCATAGACCTACGTAGGATGATGGACGTTGCCGACCATAGGAAAGCGGTTATAAGGGCAAGAACCAGCCCCACTGATGAGTCAAACAATTATGTAATCTAATCATCTACTTGACTATTTAGTTCAATGCTTCAAACTTCCTCGGTTCTTAAAAACTGATAAATATCTTTCCGAGTTCTTATACTAATTTTTTATATTCATCTTTTACCTTATTATTGTTTGGATCTTTTTTTAATTGTTGATATTTGTCACGGGAGTTTGAAATCTGTAAATCGCCTTTTGAAACCAAAAGAGTTAATCCATAGAAGATTTAATATCGTCAAAGATGATGAATATAAAATATCCTAATGTGAGATGAACATGCAAGCTCTGCGGTAACTGTTGCGGAGATATGTCTGGGCGAGAACGGAAAATACTATTAACTGAAAAAGATTTGAAGCGTATCAAAGTATCCAGTCTTGTGACCGACAACAGCTTCTTCAAAAAGAACATGTTAGAGAACGGACCCTACAAATACGAAATGGTGAAGACTAACGGTAACTGCATTTTCCTTTCAAGTAAAAGATGTTCAATCTATCAAAATCGGCCCATGATCTGCAGATTCTACCCATTTACCTTAATCGAGGACAAAGGTTACATCTTTGATGTAGATCATTCTTGCCAAGGCATTGGAATAGGCAGAACTGTTGATGAAAAATACTTCAAAAAGCTAATCGAAGAAGCGATTAACACATGGTATAGTTAGACAAGTATTCAAATCAAATCTTTCTCCAAAACTGAAATTCGACCTTTAAGCCACCATACAAGCAGGGTTAGGATAAACTTGGGAGATACATTCTTATTTCTCTTGTCTTTCAACCACAATCGTGTATTTCATTGCTAGAGCAGCTATTGCTCCTAACGCCGCTAGTATCGGAGCGAGCACAGTACCGATAACTCCTACTGTCAATGGGAACTCCATCAAAGTTTCTCCTTCTTGATTTTTTATTATAATTCTTCTAATGTTTCCTTCGTTTATGAGTTCCTTTACTTTGTCAGATAGGTCGTTCCCTGAGACTTCAAACTCTTCTTTAATGACTTTCTCAGACTCAATAAACGTCTTTTTGATGGCTTCTCCGGCCTTATTTAACGCCTTCTCGATTTGATCACTTGTTTCCTCAAAAGTTTTCTCCATTGACTCCTCAATACTTAGTTTTACCTCCGCCCTCACTTTCGTACCACATTGATAACAGAAAGCGGATTCTCTTGAAAGCTCGCTTCCACAGTTATAACAAAAAGTCATCTTTCCACTTACCTCTTAAGTTAGACATCGGGGCCACAAAAACTTTCCGAACAACTTACACATTTATTCAAATATTTTGTACATATCTTTATCTAATCTTAAGCTGAAAACGTTAAAAATCCCTGAATACCTTTTCATAGATTATCTTAATGATTATTCTATCTATCCCCGGCTAGGAAAGGTGAAGATTATCTTATCATTCAAGACTCTATAAAACTGGGAACCTTTATGGATGCATCACATTGTTGTTAGAATGGTTCCACCAAACACTAAAAACACTGAAACCCAAACATTCAAATTTACGTGCTCAATTTTCTGCAGCAAGACATGAGCCATCAAGACAATCAGTACAGGTGATACGCTCGTAAAAACCGGGGTAACAACTATCACAGTACCTAATCCAATTGAAAGGAAGCGAAAAATCTGCGCTAAACCAACCAAAGTTCCTTGAAGCGCGAATATCTTGAAGGATCTATGATCTGTAAGAATGGCCAATAGCTTTTTCTTTGATAATAAAATAGATGACCATCCTGCTGCCGCGAATAAGTATGCAACAAGAGCACCTAAAATGGGTGACGTCCCAGAAGTTAAACCTAACGCGATCAAAATAGGTGCTACAGCCCTAAAAACGGAGGCCACTAAGGCTAGTCCAACACCTTTAGAGAAGCTAATTTGACCATTACGCTTTGCTTCAGCAAGACTGCTTATAGAAACAATAATTGTCCCTAACATCATGAGTGTAACTCCAATTACTTCAGTTGTGCGCAGACTTTCACCGAGAAAGACAACCCCAAGTATAACCACATAAACAATGTTGCCACTTAGCAAAGGTTGGGCTCTTGCAACACCAATCATCTTCACACTGGTAAAGTATAATAATCTGCCAAAATAGAAATTTATCAAACCTGCAGCTGCTAAGTATAGAATTGATGTGAAACTCAAAGAGGTGATTGCTGTTAGCTGACCGGTAAACAGGTTTGCAAGAAAAAGGACAATTGTTCCAATAAAAACGGAAACAGCAGTTCCAACAGCCGGATCACCCTTAATAACGCCTAGCCTCACTAGGATACCCGAAAAAGAGAAAATCACCCCAGCTGCAACTGCAAAGATTATTGTCTCATTTGCCAAGAATCTACTATAAGATATCCTCCTAAATTAGTCTATATAGATCAGCAACAATCTTGAGGCTCCGAATATGGCCCAAACACATCTTCAACGAATAAGGCTGCGGAATCTAAGAGCGAAGATAAATAAAATAGACCTGCCTAGCTTTAACTTAGTGATAGATGATATGAATGAATATGAAATCCTGTATTATACTGGTGAGACTAGGAATCTTTTGGTAAAGGTCAACCAGATGGCGAAGGAAGGGTGGGCCGCCAAATCGATAGGCGGTTTGGGAGATCCGTTTGGTGTCCATGCTGTTTATGTTCCGATGGAACGAGAAATAAGCTAGAAACCACGTATTTGTATTTAGTAAGGCAGCCAGGCGCTCTACTATTATTCTCATAAGAAATAATGTGCTGTGGTGTCGCTGATGAATCGAAGTATACTTCTATCAATCGCGGTCTTAATCATAATCTCACTTATTATAGGATTATGGGTTATCTTATATCCGCAGTCTCTATCCACAAAGCAAGGGTTTGGCATCTATCTTGCAGAGAATGATAAACTAATAATATCTGACAAAGAGATCATATCCTATAATGATCTATCCTATGAGTTAGAACTTACAGATGAAGGAGTAGACCGAATTAAAGCGTTGGACGTCCCTATGTCCGGAAAACCCTTTGCGGCGAAATTGGGTGAAAAGACAATCTATGAAGGATCGTTCTGGGTTCCTTGGTCATCTCAATCTTACTCGGGGATAGTGATTAATATTCTTTCAATCCAGAACAATAACATAAAGCTTGAACAAGGTTACCCTAGCTCATCTTTTTTTGAAGGTGCAGATCTACGAGATAATTCTGAATTATCCAACCATTTTCGAAGCCTTCAAAAACTGCGGTAATATTTTTTTTATTCTCTAGGGTTATTTTGTGGCTTGAGTGAACTCCTTCTCCTCCCACATGTCGTATGCTGTTGCCGCTGAGGCCGCCTGAGCTATTATTGCCAAGGCAATAGTAAACATGAGGAAATCTATGATAACCACAAATGGTATTGCGACTATTCTAATGTTTATGAACAGAATTATTCCTAGGACTGCTTGGGCTACAGTTAATCCAGCTGTAGCCTTTAAAATTCTCTTAATCCTGCTTGGTGCTTCCGTCTTACTAACATCTATATGATTCTTGAATGCTAATATGATAATTA
>CAYNJB010000092.1:0-4391 GCA_964397515.1 uncultured Nitrosopumilales archaeon
AATTAGAAGAATTTTATTGTTATCGAACTTTAATTATGCTAACGAGTTATTAATAAGATGGAAAAACGATTAGTCGGCCTAGAATGAAAATAATGGTTTTTCTGGAACCACTTTCAATGTAAACAAATCACAGGATTGTGACGTATTTATAGTCAGATAGAATTCATGTATAGGGATGGATTAAGAAATGAGCTTTGAAGCAGTAAGAAATTTGATTAATAATTTAGACAGCAAAATCATAGATAATAGAATTGGCAATCCAGCGTTTAGAGATCCCAGTGTCAAAACATATCCATTGAATAAGGATGGTTTTAGGATTATCAGGAAAGT
This sequence comes from uncultured Nitrosopumilales archaeon, assembly GCA_964397515.1. Taxonomy (GTDB): domain Archaea; phylum Thermoproteota; class Nitrososphaeria; order Nitrososphaerales; family CAYNJB01; genus CAYNJB01. The sequence goes on from CAYNJB010000092.1 coordinate 331, forward strand.
TAAGTCTCCTAGAAAATGTGTGTTTATCGATGGTGGAAATCAAGAGTTAGCGGGCGCACCGAACTTCTCAGTTCAAATTAATCGTGTTTATTTCTCAATATGGGTTAATGATAAAAGCGTTCGGGAGAGAATTTTACCGAAGCGTATTGAGTTTTTTTCTTCAACTTATTCAACTATTTTAGATAAAGAGATTTTTTATGGCACTTCAGTTTTCCCATCGTTGCCTGATCAAAAAATCTTTTTACCTGAGGAAGGTGACCTGTCATTTAATTCATTTGATAGTTCGATTGCTTACAAGAATCAAAGAGCAGATATTGAGAGAGTTGCGTCGATTTCACGTCGTTTTGCAGAATGGCACATTGCAGAGAAAATAGTTCTCAACGAGTTAGACAAAGGTGACATAGTGGTTCTTGACGGGACTTTGCAGACCAACTTTAAAAATGAGGAGAAATATATGTCTAAATTATTCAAAGCTGCTAAAGATAAAGGAGTAATAATAAGCGGTTTTTCAAAAACTAGCGGGCTATTAACTGACACGGGTCTCTCACTTCTTGGTGCAGTTGATAAAATTGCGAGTGATCATAGAGTAGAACATGAGTGGTATTATCCTATTGCCGAAGCATCAAGCTTGGATCATAATGCGGTTATCCTCGCGGTTAAGCTTTGCGCTGGATCAAATCGTATTTACAGATATGAAATCCAGGGAGATTGTTTTAAAGGGATGAATGAAATAGAGTTGAATGAGGTTTTATCTGAGCTCGTGTATAATTCATGTGATGTGACTTTCCCAGGATATCCTTATGGATTAGTCGATGCGGACAGATTAGCGCGGGTGTCTTATGATGAGGCAGAATATTACAGGGGAGCTTTGTTGTCACAGTTATCAGAAGTAGGCAAGTTAGAGAAGTTCGCGAGACACATGAGAGCGAAGGATTCCCACAGTATACTGAATATGTTAGTTAAGTGAAGTGAGATAAATGAGTGAAATTGAAGTTGCCGCACAAGTGATTGGGGGAAAAGTAGCGAACATTCGTCTTAGAGAGAAGACAGGGCGGAAAATCGAGCTCGGCGACCTATTGATAGTAGAAGAAGATGATGGCTCGGGTTTACTCTTACAAGTTTACGACCTAGAATTTGGCAGTCAAATACCTCAGTCAATGAGAGAGCTTGCAGCAGGCTATACTTTAGAGGGCTATGGTTCAAATCTAGATTTTCTGGATCCTAAACTTCGAAACTACATAGTAGCGGTAGTTAGAGGCATTGCAAGGATTAATGGTTCTAAGGTTACAATTCCAAAAATCCTTCCAAGATTCTTTTCAACAGTACGTGACATACATGAGGAGGATCTAAAGTTCTTAACTAAACCCGAACATCCAATTTACTTGGGAAAAGTAAGAAGCGGCTCGAAAGTTCTCGACGTAGACGTTTTCTTAAATGGGGTAGACATGTTTACACATCATGTTCTAATTCCGGCGACAACAGGCCGAGGAAAAAGTAACTTGGTTAAAGTCATGCTATGGAGCGCCGTTGGAAAAAAATTTGGAATTCTGGTGCTTGATGCGCATAATGAGTATTATGGAATAGGGAATGATTTAGGGCTTAAAGATCACCCAGACGCCAAGGACAACATAGTTTATTATTCTCCAAATCCGCCTCCAGGTGCAAATACGCTTGTTACAAATTTGAAGTCTGTTAAACCGTGGCATTTTGAGGGGATAATCAGATTTACAGACGCGCAAAGAGAGGCAATACAACTATACTATGATCGTTTCAAAGAAAGGTGGCTAGAACAATTAGTTCAAGAGACACCGAGTGATAGTGATGAGATATCTGCGAAGACAATTGCTGTCATTCAGAGAAGACTGAAGACTAATTTGGGGCTCTATTTCGAAGAAGATAGAGGTTTGATATGCAAGAATAAAGCTTTTAATGATAAAGCTGGCGAGGCAACGATTTCTAATATTATCCAATCTTTAGAGTCGGGGAAGATTGTGATAGTTGATACCGCACAGTTGAGTGATAAGGCGGAGCTTCTAATAGGGAGCATAATTGGACATGGGGTGTTTTTCAGATATCAAGAATACAAAGGAGTAGGTGAGCTGGATAATAAGCCAGTTGTAAGCATAATAATAGAAGAAGCCCCGAGAGTGCTGAGCATGGAAACGCTTGAAAACACTGGTGAAAACATCTACGATATTATTGCGCGTGAGGGCAGGAAATTCAAGGTGGGATTGGTAGCAATAACTCAACTCACAAGTGTTATCCCAACAACTGTACTGTCTAACCTTAACACGAAAATAATTCTGGGAAACGAGATGTCTTCTGAAAGAAAAGCAATAATATCCAGCTCCCCACAAGACCTAAGTAACGATAATAGAACAATAGCGAGCCTTGATAAAGGAGAGGCGATTGTAAGCAGCATATTCACGAATTTTGCTGTGCCAGTTCAAATACCGTTATTTGAGGAGTTTGTGAAAAGATACAATATTAATTCCAAAAAAACAGGGGACACATTTTTCACAGGGTGAATGAATGAAGTTCGCACATATAGCGGATGTGCACATCGGAGCATATTATGACGAGACGTTGGCAGAACTATCATCAAAGGCTTTTGAATACACAATCGGGAAATGCGTCGAAGAAAAAGTAGATTTCATCATAGTTTCAGGGGATTTATTTCACGTTAGTATACCGGATCTCGGAGCCGTTGATAAAGCTGTAAAACAAATGAGAAGAGCTAAGGACGCTGGAATCCCAATATATGTAGTATACGGGAGCCACGATTACAGTCCAAGTGGCAAATCAATAATTGACATATTGGACAGTTCAGGACTTGTCACCAAGATAGTTAAAGGAAGAATTGAAGACAATAAACTTAGACTAGAGTTCATAACAGACGAAAAAACAAACGCCAAAATTACAGGTATATCAGCACGAAAAAAAGGGTTGGAGAGTAAATACTATGATATTCTAGATAGAGACGCACTTGAGAGAGAAGAAGGATTCAAGATATTTTCATTCCATAGCGGAATAGAGGAATTCAAACCAAGAGAGTTAACCCCAGTTGAATGCATCCCGATCTCGTATCTACCAAAAGGGTTTGATTATTATGCTGGAGGACACATCCATGACAGATCTGAAAACAGCCTACCAGGATACAAAAACGTAGTCTTCCCTGGACCCATTTTCTCAGGTTATCCTAGAGATTTGGAGAAAAACGCAAAAGGCGCTGAGAGAGGATTTTACATTGTCACTTATGATGACAATACAATAAAACATAAATTTATTCCAATCAAAGTATGCGAATCAACATATTATGAGTATGACGCATCAGGAAAAAATTCGATCCAAGTGAAAAACGAGGTTCAAAAAAATCTAGGTGAGATAGACGCCAACAAGAAAATAGTGCTCTTAAAGGTAAAAGGAAAACTCGCTGGAGGACGCACATCTGAGATCGATTTCTCAGAAATGAAGAACCTATTATATAACAATGGAGCTATCTATGTAAATGTAAATAGGTATGGCTTCACGTCAAGTGAATACACAGATGTAAAAGTTTCAGGCGAAGATGTAAACCTCATAGAGAGTAAACTGTTTAGAGAAAACATAGGTTCAGTCAAACTAGAACAAGATAAGCTACTGGGGGAAAAAGGAATAAGTCTTGCACAAAACTTGCTAAAAACTACTAGGTTAAATCCAAAGATCAACGAGTCGAAGAAAAACTACGAAGCAAGACAGGTAGATGATGGAATCACAACACTCGAATTAAAGGAAGTGATGTGATGATCATAAAGACCCTTGCAATTCAGAACATAAGAAGCTATAAAAATCACGAGATAAATTTCCCTGAAGGAATCACATTATTTGAGGGAGACATAGGTTCAGGAAAGACAACAATATTAATGGCAATAGAGTTCGCGTTATTCGGCCTTGGATCACAGAAATCAGCAGCACTGCTGAGAACAGGCGAATCAGAAGCACTAGTCCGACTGATCTTCGATGTCAATGGAGTAGAATACGAGGTTCAGCGTTCGCTCAAAAAGAAAGGGAAGACAATACAG
>CAYNJB010000093.1:0-4361 GCA_964397515.1 uncultured Nitrosopumilales archaeon
CAATTCCTAATTTTAGTAATGAGCTTACAAATTGGATTAAAAAACCAATGGCCCCAACAGCGGCCAATCCAATGGATACAAGCTTCAAGTATAACATGAATTCTGCCTTATCGGACTTTTTAGCTAACTTTAATGTATTCCAAGAGGACCTAAAAAAAATTGATAATCCCAAAATTGTTTTCACCCTGTAATTGACATTTAGCTGTTTCGGTCAACAATATATATCTTTACTTAATAATTTCGAAAATACTGATCGTAATATTCAATAATAACGACGTTATGTTTATTTACTACAAAGTTCAACCTTACATGAATTGAGCCATCAAGAAATAACGCACATATTAGATGCTAGAGGACTTTATTGTCCAGAGCCGGTATTTCGAACAAAAGTTACAGTCGACCAGATAAACGTTGGAGAATATTTAGAAGTTCTAGCGGATGACCCAGCTTCTGAGGAAGATATATCGAGATGGGCCAAAAGGACAGGGCAAAATATGCGCTCTATTAAGAAGAATGGTAAAGAGATACGCTTTATGATTAAAAAGGTGAAATAACTATGAGTGAAAAGAAGAAAATGCTATACGTACAGACAAGCGGAGTGAGTACCCCTGAACGCCTCTACGCACCGTTTATTCTCGCAAGCACTGCTGCAGCGATGGAAATAGACGCAACAATTTATTTTCTGATAACAGGTATCACTGTAGTTAAAAAGGGAGAAGCCGAGAAGATAAAAGTAGGAGCTTTCCCAAGCTTAAAGGAAATCATGAATCAAGCAGTTAAATCTGGAGCTAAACTAATGGTTTGTGAACAAAGTTGTATGTTACTTGGACTAGAAAGGGGAGACTTTATTGATGATGCAAAGATTGTTGGCGCGGCAACACTAAATGATTTGGTACTAGAAGCTGATGGAGTACAATACTTCTAAATTCAAAATAATAGTTCAGGACAAAGTCCGTTGAGTTCAATCTTAGCTTCTGATGCTTTAAATAAAGTAGGAAATACGCCATTAGTACGTTTGCCTAATAGGGGAAATGTACAATTCTATGCGAAGTTAGAGTGGTATAATCCTTTTGGGTCACTAAAAGATCGTCCCGCACTTTGGATGATACGCGATGCAGAACGAAGAGGTATCCTGAATCGTGAAAAAACGATTTTTATTGAACCTACTTCAGGCAATACAGGAATAGCTTTAGCGGGTATTGCAAGCGCGTTAAACTACGGCGTAGAATTAATTGTTCCATCTAGGGTAAGTGAAGGAACAAAAAATGTCATGAAGGAGCTAGGCGCTAAGGTTTTAGATACAGAAGATGACTTATGTCCTCGAGTGGGCCCAGGTACAGATCAATGTATAGCTTTAGCAGATTCCATTATTAAAAGTAACAAGGAAACATATTTGATGCTAGATCAATATAAGAATGAGGCAAATTTTCGAGCACATTATGAAAGTACAGGAGTAGAGATTTTGAGTCAACTTCAAGATAAAATTACACATTTTATAGCAGGTGTTGGTACTGGAGGAACGCTCACAGGAACATCACAACGTCTAAAAGAGAAACACCCAGATGTTAAAGTTTACGGAGTCCAGCCTCAAAAGAATCACCATGTTCAAGGTTTAAGAAACCTAACAGAGTCAATGATGCCTGAACTTCTGGAACGTAGAGCAAATCTAATAGATGAATGGGTAGAAGTTGATGACCAAAGCGTCTTTGAATCAGTCAAATTCTTGGCAAAATCAGCTAATATTTTTGTTGGGCCTTCAAGTGGAGCAGTTTATAGTGCAGCAACCAGGATTGCCGAAAAAGTTGACACGGGGACGTTTGTTCTCATCTTTGGGGATGATGGAAGAAAGTTTGAGAGTGTCTATGAGCAATTTAAAGTTTTTTCTAAAAAAGAATTTGAATACCTATCCAAAAACGCGGACCATTTACCTAAAAATATAATTTTAGAAGACATAGAGACAAAGTTAGCTAACAAATAAACAGATAATTATTTCAATATATCTACTCAAGCATCCATCATCATAAAAAGAGTGTTTAATGTCTCTGCTAAAGTAGGATGAGCGAAGACCGCTTCTTTAAGAACAGGATATGAAACTTTCCCGAGCATGGCAATTTCAAACATTGACATAAGTTTCCCACCTTCAATTCCGAGAACAGCGCATCCAAGGATTTGCTGATTATCAGCATCAATAATGGCTTTGATGAAACCTCGGCTTTCATCAATTTCCAATGCTCTTGCACTATAATTCATAGGGATTTTAGCCACTTTTATGCTATATCCTTTAGATCTAGCTTCAGTCTCGGATAATCCAACTCTGCCCAACTGAGGATCAATAAAAACAACATATGGAACCAAACGACCGACCACAGAAGCTTTTCCTCCTTCAAGTAAGTTCGTACTGATAATACGGAAGTCGTCGTATGAGATGTGCGTGAAGGCTGGACCTCCTTTTACATCACCTAGAGCATATATGCCTCGAACACTTGTTTCATCTGATTAGTTGTGATAGTAGGAACCTTCAAATTATTTATGGACATTCTGTAATAACACTAAAAGAAATTAGACCTAACATAAATATTAAGATATTTGATCTCAATACATTTATCAGAGTCATTAGGCTAAACAGGCAAAACATTTATGACTTGAAAATAAAATATTGCATTTAATGAAGCGCTTAATCATTATAGCGGACGGAATGTCAGATAATCCACTTGACGAACTAGGGAGAAAAACGCCTTTACAAATCGCTAAACATCCAGCAATGGATTCACTGGTAAAAAGAGGTATCTGTGGAACAATAAAGACGTTGCCAGATGAGTTGGAGGCAGGATCAGATGTTGCTATTATGTCAATATTAGGTTACAACCCGTTGAAGTATTACTGTGGGAGAGGACCAATCGAAGCTGCCAGTATAGGAGTTCACCTGAATAGAAACGACATAGCCTTTAGGTGTAATTTGATAACTAAGAAAAAAGATAAACTTAAAGATTACTCAGCTGGACATATAGAAAACAAGCAAGCAAAAAAAATGATCACCAAAATTAACAAAGAACTAGGTTCAAAAGGTGAGATAGAATTCTATTCAGGAGTTAGCTATAGACATCTACTAATACTTAGAGGCAAGAAATATTCGGACAAACTGATTTGTACACCTCCACATGATGCTGTCGGAAAAAAAATTGAAAATGTTTTGGTTAAGTCGAAAGACAAAGAATCTATAAAAACAGCCAACATTCTAAATCAGATGATAATTTCTTCTGAAAATATTCTTCAAAATCATTTAGAAAATAAAAAAAGAGTTAAGCTTGGCTTGAATCCTGCAAATATGATTTGGCCATGGGGTCAAGGTCGTAAGCCCATGATAAAAAGTATAAAGGAAATTTATGGAATTAAAGGAGCGGTTATTTCCGCTGTAGATATTGTCAAAGGTCTTGGAATTCTGGCAGGATTAGATATAATCAATGTTCCAGGGGCTACAGGGTATTTTGATACTGACTATGAGGCAAAAGCAGAATATGTGATAAAATGTCTTGAAAAATATGATTTAGTTATTGTTCACGTAGAAGCTACTGATGAAGCTGGACATTCAGGAGATCCTAATCTTAAGATTAGAGCTATTGAAGATTTAGATAAACGTATGATATCACATATTTTAAAACAAATAAATGGAGAATATTCGGTAGCTCTCCTCCCAGATCACCCAACACCTTGTGACATTAAAACTCATACAAAAAAACCAGTGCCCTATGCAATCTTCTCAACAAGAATGCAAAATAATAACTTAAACGGAAGTTTTAATGAAGAATATATTAATAATAACTCAATTGGTGAATTGAAAGGTACTGAGTTTTTACGATTTTTTTTATCAAAGATGACAGATTGAATAAGAGTGTCTGATGCCAGTTGATTCAGCAGTATGTTTTGTGCAGTAGCTTCCTAAGATCAGGTATCCCAACTTTAGAGTTAAAATTTAAAAAAACTTCTTGAAAATCAAAAATAATTCATTTCGGTTATTATTAATTAATCCAGTTAGGATCTTAAGTTAGTCTTTGACACTATCTAGATGAATATTATGGAGATTAATATTATATTGAGAAAACCAAGGTCAAAGTCTATGAATTTTCTATCGAAAATTTGACTCTGACCTTGATAGTTCGTTATATCTTTTTTTTTCAACCAGTTTATAAATGTTTTTTTGAAATCGCCCGTTTAAGATCTTTAGATGTTATTTAACACCACGGGATAACGCGAAAAATGCCTTAAACAACGGTTCAACAATGTGCGAGCAGTTGGATTCCCACTAGACCTATAGTGCGAAAATAATAGTCACGCAATTACTTTTATATTTGGATTACCTTAAG
>CAYNJB010000094.1:0-4351 GCA_964397515.1 uncultured Nitrosopumilales archaeon
TGAAAATGTATCCAAAATTATATAAAATATGGAAAAATAGTGGTATGGCCAAAATAGCTGTTCGAATATCGTCATTAGATGAACTAAGGCAAATAGAAATGGAAGCTAAGAGGAGTGATATACCCGTATCAGTGGTACAAGATATGGGTCTTACTCAGGTTGACCCTGGAACAGTAACATGTGCAGCTCTTGGGCCTGCGATGTCTTCGAAGTTGGATAAAATTACAAGTGATTTGAGGTTACTATAGTTACTTTGAGAATACCGCACATTGATAAATTAATTGGCATCTCGACATTTTCTTCTGTTAATCAAGGAATAGGCGGCCATATCCGAGTAAAGAAAGGTGACTTTCAAGTTGAAGAAATCATAGATCCGCAAATTTTAATTAATCTTTCTCCTAAACCAATAGGTCAAAATAAAACACCAATATTTTCTTTGATCAAAAAAGGGGTAGACACGCTACATGCTGTAAGAACTATTGAGAATTGGTTTAAAGTTCGATTTAGATTTTTAGGAATTAAAGATGCAAATGCATATACAACACAATATCTATCAGCACCTCAAAAAAGTAATTTACCAGAGGAGTTTTCAAAAGGGTCAATAACTATCAGATTATTAGGATATTATAAAACACAATTAGATAGAAGTTTGCTAATAGGAAATTGTTTTAACATAATAATTAGAGATATTGAACTATCTAAAGACGCTGCTTCAAAAATAATCGATGATAGTAATAGTTTATTGATAAATAATGGTATCTTAAATTTTTACGGATACCAAAGATTTGGAGCCAGAAGACCGGTAACACATCTTATTGGCCGAGAAATTGTGAAAAGAAATTTCGATTCAGCGATAAAAAGTCTCGTCACCTTTACCACGGAATTTGAAAATAGTGAATCTCAAAATATTTGTGATTTAATGGATAATGGAGATTATTCTAAGATCCTCAAGATGATTCCTAGAAGAATGGATATTGAGCGGATAGTTCTAACAGCGCTAATTAAGAACCCTAAAGATAGTATACAAGCATTAAGAAAGATTCCTCTAAGGCTAAGAAGATTATATGTCAATGCATATCAAGCGTACTTATTTAATAAAACTTTGAGTTTAGCTAAAGAGAGAGAATTAGATCTACAAAAGATATTTACAGATGATATTTTTTCAACTTTAGGAGATAATTCTCTAGATTTAGGGGAGATAGAAAAAGCGCGGTTTGAGACTTCTGATAAAAAATTAAAGCAAAGTATACTTCTTTGCCCGATCGTTGGATATGGTTTTAGAGAAACCAAGGTAGGCAGGATAGGCGAAGTAATAAATGAAGTTCTGAAGGATGAAGGTGTTGCCTCACGAAGTTTTTACATAGATGAAATGCAAGAACTTAGTTCGGAAGGCGGTTTTAGATCTACTTCTCTTCGAGGCACTAATTTATCTCGAGATTTTAATGATAATTTAAAGATAACGATGAGCTTAGGAAAGGGAAGTTATGCTACAACATTTCTACGTGAACTGATGAAACCTGACTCTCCATTAGAATCGGGCTTTTAATTTCTTTTGCGATTAATAAGATAAGATTTAACATCTAATTATTATGTAAAGATCGACCAAAGTTTGGATCGTTTTGAGTAGAAGGGTGATTTCGGTCACATAACATTATCTCGAACCAAGAAGTCTTTCCATCCTGATAAAGAAAATATGATCCCAACAAACTCATATTAGGGAATTTTTTTAAGACACGTCGTTCTGCAACTTGCTGCATACTTACAGCAGCTTTAATTTTAGTTGTTCCGAGGTGCTTTGGTCTCCGGCCAGCATCTGGTCGTTTCTTCCGCATTCCACCTCTACCTACTTTGATTCTAACTGTAACAAAGCCCATCTTAGCTTTATATCCAAAACTCCTAGCTCGATCTAGTCTAGTAGGTCTGTTCAATCGGACTAATGTACTTTCTTTTCTCCAAATGATTGCTCTTTTCTTTATTTCGCCAAGATTTTTACTTAGATTTTTTTGCCAAGATTGTGAGATTTGTTTGTACAACTTCGTCAGACATTGGTTTTAACTATAGACACTTAAACTTATCCTCTGTCTTCTTTATTTAGTGCGGATATCAGTTTTTCAGCGATTAAAACGCCTGAGGAATCTTGAGCTTCACGTGTTTGAGCTCCAATATGCGGAGTGCAAATAACGTTTGGGAGAGAACATATTCCGGAGTCAGGAGGTTCTTTTTCAAAAACATCTAGCCCAGCTCCAGCTATAATGCCCTTAGAAATTGCTTCAAATAAAGCAGTTTCGTCTATTACTTTGCCTCGAGATGTGTTTAGTAAATATGAATTCTTCTTCATTTTAGCTAGTTTTTCACGATTAATAATGTACTTGGTCTTAGGTGTTAACGGTATATGTAGACTCACATAATCGGATTTAGATAATAAATCATCTAAATCACAGAATTTAGCGTCTAAAGGTTTAAGATTATCAGCAGATAAATCAATCACATCATAGACTAGAATTTTCATTCCAAATGCTTTTGCTAAATAAGATACTTTTCGACCTATTCTTCCAAAACCGATTACTCCAAGAGTCTTCCCTAAAAGCTCAAATCCGAGCATTTCACCTTTCAACCATTTTCCAGATTTAATACTTGAGTCACCGATAGATATTTTCCTTGATAAACCGATCATAAGCCCAAGGACAAGCTCCGCTACACCTTCTGATGGAGCTTCCGGAGTGTTAAAAACAGATATATTATGTTTTGCAGCAGCATCTAAATCAACATTATCTAAGCCTACGCCAGCACGTCCAACAGCTTTAAGTTTAGTACCAAGTTCAATGACATTAGAGTTTATTTTGCTTCTGCTTCTTATAATAACGCCGTCAAAATCGTGTATACCATCCAATAATTCTTGAGGAGTGATTTTAGGAGAGTAAATCACCTCAAGTCCAGCTGATTTGAGTTCGTTTAGACAACTAATAGAGACAGGATCACATACAAGTACTTTCATTCAGTCCGCCGACCTTTACGTAAATAGACACACTAATTTATACCTACCCTAATTATAGTTAGAGATATATGCTAACATCTTTAATTGGGAAACCAAATACAGGAAAATCCACATTCTTCAACGCTGCAACAATGCTGAATGTTCCTATGGCGAATTATCCATTTACAACGGTTCAACCAAATTTTGGAGTAGCTTATATTAGGAAATCATGTATATGCAAAAGTCTTAATGTAATAGATAACCCAGTAAACTCCCTATGTATTAAAGGGGAAAGATTCATACCTGTTAAACTTCTAGATATAGCAGGACTTGTTCAGGGAGCATCTACCGGAAGAGGCTTAGGAAACAAGTTTCTTGATGAACTTAGACAATCCGACGCTCTTATTCAGGTAGTTGACTGCTCAGGAGCCACTGATGAAGAAGGAAGACCGTGCAAAGAAGGTTCACATGATCCGCTTATCGATGTTGAGTTTGTTGAGCGAGAATTTGATCTTTGGGTGAAACAGATATTACTCAAAGATTGGGGAAGAATTTCAAGATCCGCTGAATCTGGAGGGAAGTTGGTTCCAATGATAGCTGAAAGATTAAGCGGCCTGTCTATTCGCGGTAGTGATATTCAAAAAGCTATTTTAGATTTAAGATTAAGTGTTGAAAGGCCAACTTTATGGAATGACACTCAAATTGAAGAACTTTGTGGATTAATTAGAAAGCTATCAAAACCGGGTCTGATTGTAGCAAACAAATGTGATCTGCCTAATACGGATATGAATATAGAGAAATTAAAATCGTCAGGTAGATTAGTGGTACCTTGTGCTTCAGAAGCAGAGTTGCTCCTTAGAAGAGCTGCTAAGAAAAAGCTCATAGATTACATACCGGGAGACAAGAACTTTAAAATCCTTGAACCTGGAAAATTAAGTCAGGAACAAATTAAAGCATTAAAGATGGTAGATGAAAAAGTAATTTCTAGATGGGGCTCCACTGGAGTTCAAGATGCAATCAATAAAATATATTTAGACATTCTAGAAAATATAGTAGTTTACCCAGTAGAAGATGAATCAAAGTTATCAGATAAAAAAGGAAATATTTTACCAGATGCTAAAATTGTTCCAAAAAACACTACAGCTCGTGGACTTGCATATCGGATGCATACAGATTTGGGGGAGACATTTCTTTACGCCGTAGACGCAAAAACTGGAATGCGTCTCGGAAGTGAACAAGTTCTAAAGGATCAAGATATTATCAAGATAGTTGCAGTTGGGAAACGTGGATAATCTTAAGAGATATTGTCCACTTTTGGAGACTCATCTAGACTTTCATCAGAAGAAGAACTCTCAGAAGAAATAACACCCTCCTTTG
>CAYNJB010000095.1:0-4321 GCA_964397515.1 uncultured Nitrosopumilales archaeon
GTCCTTATGATATCCTTTCTCTTGCATCAGTTGGCAGAATGTTTCTAACCAAGTTCCAATGGGAAATGAGCCGGTGTCATCCATAATTTCTTTCACACCATGTTCTTTGATTAGCAGCCCAATTTCATTAATAACGTTCTCAGGACTGCGTGTACGATACTTTGGATAAAGCGTAGTCCAAGAGCAAAATGTACATTGATGGTGCCAACAGTCCCGTCCAGACATAATATATGTACCGGGGGTTTTCTCGAAGTTCCCATTTTTCTCACTGTAAAGGCGCCATTGAGATAACTCCCGATCGATAAATGGGAGCTTATTCAGATCATTATCAGCAATGAATTTCCCTGAAGATTTGATTGTGTTTTGTGATTTAAACCAGATTCCGGGTTTGAGCGCCTCATTCTTAGATAAATGGTTTGCAAGATTTAATGATAAGAAATCATAATCGCCACCAGATATGACAAAGTCTACTTCACTTTCCTTAAATGACTCTTCAGGCATAGCCGTTACATGATCACCACATAAAACAGTTTTTAAATTAGGATTTTGCGCCTTCAAATCCGAAATGATTTTCCAGTGCTTTTTGATTACTGGCGTCTTTGTCTCCATAATCACAATATCGGGATCTGCTTTTCTGAAATTATCAAGCCAATCTTCATAACTCTGATTGGATGCAATCCCGTCTAGCCATATAGGGGAGTAGCCCGCGTCTTGTAGAAGAGTAGCTGCATAGGCGGGTACAATCGGGTAGATATAAGTCGGATCGCCACACCATTCAAGTTGACGATTCTGACTTAACAATGGAACCCCACGTGGATCTATCAGCGGCGGATAAGCAATAACAATTTTCATACAGAATCCCCAAGTTTTTTCTTTTTTAGCAAGCCGACTATAAAAGATAACCCATAAGTTATATGAGTCAAAATGATTCCGCTAAAAGTTAAGATTGCGATTTGGATACTTCCAGCTTTAATAGCTAGAACCAAACTGTTTGCTATTACGATAAAAATGTAGCCGATCATTCCGATAAGATAGATAGGTAAAAAAGCTGGAAACTGCAGACTAAGGATAATCCCGATGATTGCCCCGATGATAAAGATAGATGGAAATACATATTTTTTTAAGAGTAATGTTCGGAGAGACGTTTTGGTTAATTGGCCTCTTTGTAAACCATACCACCATATTTGCCGCAAATGAGGTTTGAATAAGGGACGTCTATGGTGGAAGATAACTACATCAGGAGCGAAAAGGATCTTGTATCCAATCTTCTTCAAATCACGGCAAAAAAGTGAGTCTTCACCTGGCCAAATGTCTTTGCTGAAACCTCCAACGTTCAAAGCGATCTCTTTCACTATAATCAGATTACATGAGGATTGCTCCTCAACCTCTTTTATTTCAGTCAAGTTGTATTCATATGAGAGACCGCCTCCACCAACAGTAGAAGAATAGATGGATCCTGACGCCTTTTCGAGAATTCCTTCGGATTCAGGTGTAAGTTGGGGGCCGCCAACACTTTTTACTCCTTTTAATAAATATTTTTCAGCGCTTTTCAGCCAGTCTTTTCGAGGATAAGCGTCATCATCTATGAATGCGATGATTTCACCGTTTGCATTCTTCATACCGATATTTCTTTTTTCTCCTGGAGAAACCGGGCCAGTTGCCATAACTCTTATTCCATCAATATGCAGTTCGTCATCTGGTAATACGATAATTTCATAGTTGGTGTAATCAAGTTTTTTACATTGGGCCAAACATTCTTCTAGATTCTTGTTCCAACCTTTGGTTGGAATTATTATTGAGAATCTAATTGCGGATTTTGACAAATCTTCAATCTCTGGTTGTAGTTGCCGGTAACTCTTAGTCGGGTTAAGAGAGCAAAAGTCTCATAGCCTGTATGAAGGAAAGAATGGATGTCCATTCCGCCAGTCCCCTTATATCTTGAGGAAATTGGCGCTTCGACTATTGAATATCCAAGTTTATTAGCTAGAGCTAGCTGTTCAATCTCTGCCCCATATCTGCGGTAAACAAGTAATGGCAAAACTTTACCAAATGCTTCGCGTTTAAAGATTTTTAGCCCAGCTTCATGACGGATTGGCAAAATAAACATTCTAACAGCTAAATAATATACCTGAGTAAGGAGTTTCCTTAATGGTGGAAAATTTGTATCTGATTCAGGATGCATATTAGAAGCCACTACTATATCGGCCCCAGTATTTCCTTTAACTGATAATAGATTTAGGATACATCTTGGGTGAATTTCAAGATCAGCATCGAAAAATACAACAGGATCACCCCTTGACGCTTTAAAGCCGACCGCCGATGCATAACCTTTTCCTTGATTTTGCGCATATGTCACAATCTTTACATGTCCTCGGAATTCTTTTGTATTGGATACGATTTGGAGTGTACGATCTGTAGAACCATCATTAACAAATATTATTTCAAATTCAATATTCTTCAAAGATTTAATTGTCTCAGTTAAACTATTAATGATAAAAAGCTCTTCATTATACGCAGGCATTACAATACTAATCAAAACATCAAAACATTGTTATGCATATTTATATAGGTAGATAAATTTTCCGATATGTAGAGAAAGAAAATGGCGATGAAAGTCCCCCCGTTTAAACCCGCATTATCTGAACAAGATATTGAAGAAGCAGTAAATAAAATGCAATATACTTTGAGAAGCGGTTGGCTGACAGGCGGACCGGTTGTAAAGGAATTCGAGAAAACTTTAGCCAGATACTTGAATGTTAAACATGTGATAGCAGTTAATAATGGAACAGCAGCACTAACATGCGCTCTGAAAGCACTTAACATACCCGAGAGCATTATTCTAGTACCAGATAATACTATGGCTGCAACTGTACATGCAGTCGTATGGAATAAGGGTAACTTTTCATTAATTGACATTGATGACGAAAACACGTTTAATGTGGGAGTCAACAGTTTAGAAAAAACATATCTAAAGGCTTCTGAGAAATTTGGCGAAGACAAAATAAAGGGAGTTATCGTAGTGCATATTTCAGGGCACCCTGTCGATATGAACCCTGTGAAAGAGTTTTGCGATAAGAAAAACCTGAAATTAGTTGAAGATGCAGCTCATGCACTTGGCTCAGAATATATGGGTGCAAAATGTGCAACACTCTCTGACGCGGGTTGCATAAGCTTGTATCCAACAAAGATTATGACTACTGGCGAAGGCGGGCTTATTGTAACAAACCAAGACAAAATAGCTGAGGAATGCAGGATTATTCTTGACCAGGGACGACATTCACTTTACACAAGCGATACAGTGTTAGACGGATTCAATTTTCGAATGAGTGATATAAATGCTTGTTTAGGACTTGTTCAAATTAAGAAACTTAATGGATGGATTGAGCAACGTCGTAAAATGGCGGAGTTATATAATGAACTCTTAGCCAATTGTAATTGGATTGAGTTGCCCCAAGAAAGAAAATATGCAAAAAACAACTATTATAAGTTCACTTGTAAGATAAAAAAAGAGTCTAAGTTTTCTGCAAGTCAAATCAAGGAGAAGTTAAAAGAAAAAGGGGTTTCTTGCGGCGCAGAAGTTTTCGTTCCGCCAATACATAAAACTTCATTTTACCGCACATATTCACAGGGTGAAGAATTCCCTGTATGTGATGAATTATTACCAAGGCAGCTGTGTCTACCAATGTATTCGACGATTGCCGAGAAAGAAATAGAATATGTTTCAGAGCAGATCCATCACATCGGTGATTGATTTTGCGCATCCTAATTACAGGTGGAAACGGTTTTATTGGGCGTGATCTCGCAATCAGTCTCAAGGAAAATAATGAGGTACATTTAGTTGACCTAGCTTTTTCAGAAATTTTGTCGAATATTTTTTCAGGATACCACGTATGTGACATAACTAAACTAGAAGATTTAAAACAAGTTGTCAATAAAGTTAATCCTGATGTTATTTGTCATTTAGTAGCTAGGGTAAGTTTTGCGTGGGCTATAAAGGAGCCATTGCAGGACTTGGATATTCACGCGCGTGCGACACTCAATGTTCTTGAATCAGCCCGATTGCTGGGAACAGCGCCCCACATTATTTATCCGTCTACTTCAGCAGTATTCGGAAATACTCAAATTGTTCCTACTCCTGAAGACTGTCCGGTGAATCCTTCGTCACCCTACGGAATATCGAAACTTGCAGGGGAACATTATTGCAGGGCATATTCAGAATTACACAAAATTCCAACCACAGTCATCAGGTTTACTAATGCATACGGCCCATTTAGCGACCATGGGGCGGTGTCGGTTATCGTCACACGAATCGTTAACAATC
>CAYNJB010000096.1:0-4291 GCA_964397515.1 uncultured Nitrosopumilales archaeon
AAGCCACTGAGGGCGTTGAAGACTCTGGATGAGGGTATGAATATATTCCCAAAGTCTGAACAACTCAAACAATTAAAGGATCTTCTTCTCTCCAGGATGGAACAAGGGAAAAGTCAAAGCGGCTAATATATGCATCTCTGCCAAGATGCGAAATATTTCCTCGTTATTCTTTAGAATATTTTTTAATTGTAATTTCTTTTATCAAGTTTCTTGGTTTACCTTAATCCTCATGAGAATTGTAATAATCCAACAAAGATGGCTATCCTAAATATAGAGACATTATGTACAATTAACTAACTGCAAAACAGAAATATATCTTTGATATATTTGTATTATTTTTTATATAACCTGTAATATATGTTATCTTGAAGAAATCATGGAAAAGAAAGTATGGCCTTATATTCTTCCTTTACCTTTAACAGAACAATATACCCTTTTTTCATCAGTCTTCGCGTCAAAGGTATCTGTTAAAATTTTGGAGATTTCAAGTTCAGGCAGGCGAATGTATCAAAAAGATTTGATTGAGGAATTAAATGAATATTCAAATAAAACCGTTATTTTAAAATTAAAAAAGCTCGTTGAATCCGGCATTCTTAGTGAAGGTGTCGAGAAAAAGATTATCAAATCAAAAACTTATTGGGTAAAATGGTATGAGTTAACATTTATTGGTAAGTGGTTTTCATTGTTACTTAGGCCTCCAAATCAAATTCCGGGAGATGAAGCAAAGAATATTCTTGAAGATCTATTTGAATTATATATAATTAACGCAATCCATCTTTGCAAGAAATACAAAATAAATCCTGGCATTTTCAGGAAGGCTTTTGATAAAGCCCTTAAAGAATCAGATATTTCCAAATAGACTATTATTGTTTAAAAATAAAATTTTATCTGCGTTTTTCTTCTATTATTCAGTTTTCACTCTTAAACTAGTCAAATTTAAATACGTATAGTAATTGTTTACATGCAGTCGTAATAATTTACAATAGGTGTTTGTTTGGAATCAAGAAAACGTCTCATAAGTACACGTACTATAGCGTTTGCATCCACTTTTGCTGCTCTATATGCAATTCTCCGCATATTACCGACATTTCCAATGCTCGGTGTTAGTGGATCATCATTTGCTGCGGCAGATATAGTTGCCCCACTATATGGTATTATTTTAGGCCCAATCATTGGTCCGCTAAGTATTATCATTGGTACTGCAATCGGTTTTTTCGGAAAACCTCCAGTCTTCTTAGGTCTTGATTTCCTGCCGGCTGTTATGAACGCGCTTTTAATCGGCCTACTTATGCGTGGAAAATGGGTTGCTTCTGTAGGAATATATGCCATAATCTTAGCTGTCTTCATCTCGAATCCTCTATCACTGCCATTTGTCGACCTAGGCGGTACACAAATTCCATTTCACTGGATGCACATCGTTGCTTTGGCTTTGCTTATTTCTCCATTAGGGCGAAAATCCGCAAAATGGATAACTGATTCTTCATTAATAAAATCAATCTTAGGCCTAGTAACATTGGCTTTTATCGGGTCATTCATTCAGCATTCAACAGGCGGCTTGTTATGGGAAACTATATTCGGTAATATTCTCGGCATTATCCCTCCAAATGCTTTCGCAGAGATTTGGCAAGCTATTTTCTGGATTTACCCAGGTGAACGAATATTTCTAATATTGATAACTTCAATAGTCGGCATTGCCACTATCAAGGGATTAAATTCAGCTGGTCTACTTTTAACAAAAAAAGATAAGTACATAACTACCAATCGCTAATTTCTAACTAATTATTTTCCTTTGCTAAGCCCTAAATGCAGGTCTAAAAAATAAATCTTTATTAGAAAAAAGACATTTAAACGGATTAAAGAATCCCCATTCAGGTTGGCTTGAGATCAAGAACAGCCAATTATTTATCTGATTTTGAATGATAACATATATTAGCTTACTCTAATGGAATCTATTTGATGAATGAAGAAAACGTCAGAATTAAAATACGTTTAGGTGCAAACGAATTCGAGATAGAGGGCTCAATTACATCTATCAAAGAAACAATTGACCTATTACCTAAATTTATTGATAACCTTTCATCTGGAATACCTGTAAAGGACCAAAACTTTCATGAAATAAATCCTACCGTCTTAAGTTCAGAACCATCTGTCATCCGTGAATCTCCAGAAATCCAAGTTGAAAAGAACGATTCTTTATCTGATATTATAGTTAAGATGTTTAAAGATTCTTGGGGGCGACAACCAAAAAAACTTAATCAAATAAGATCCGCGTTAGAATCTTACGGATTAAATTACCCAAAACAATCTGTAGCTGTTGCTTTACTTCGACTTGCGCAATCTGGCAAGCTACGACGCTTCAAAGAGGGCGGTGAATTTGTTTATACAGCATCAACAGGATTAAATTTAGTGTCAACATCTGAAAATCAAGAGTAAGTCAAGGTATCTAAATTAATTATATTGTATTATATGCATCTTTATTTATCCTTGGAACGGTGAATTCCTAATTATTAACAATATATTGTATTCACTTTTCCCAATATCTAATAATAGTTATTCAAAAGTAAAATCTAAACCAAAAAGTTATTTTACTCAATGCTTGTTGTATTGCTGTGGGCTAGTTGGATAGTGATAATATTATTGTTGTTAACGTTTCATTTAGTGGATTACAAGTTGAATTTAAAGGTAATCCCGAAGAAGTTGGTTTGCAAGTTAATGAATTTCTAAATAAGCAGATACCTAATATTGATCTCGCTCGTCGCATCTCGGTTAACTATTCTACCAAAGAATTGATCAATATGTTTAACGGAGTAGTCAAAATCACTCCAGAAGGTCCTCGAGTGTGGGTTACAAATACTAAGCTTAGTGATAAAGATATTGTTGCTTTACAACTTGTGGCCGTAAAAATAGGAAAACAAACTGGTAAATCAATTAATGACTCGCTTTCTACTAGTGAGATCCAATATGCTACCTCACTTAACCCAAAATCTGTTAGCTCCCGTCTAAGCGAATTAACCAAAATGGGTTATATTGAAAAAGAAGCTGCGGAGAAAGGTGTAAAATACCGGATCACTACTCAGGGAATTAATTGGTTATTTAATATTATCTCAAAAAAGATTCCTAAATCATGATTCTATCTTAGCAGGTTTCTTCTGTATATACCTGTAGTTTCTCATACTGCCAATTCTTGATAGAACGTTCTCCCTCACAAGATCAGTTAGGGAATGAGAGACTGCGGTCCTATCATAATGGTATCCCATTCTCCCCAATTCTTGATCAACTTCTCCTAGATTTTTCTCCGAAATGAAATATCCTTCGCTCCAAAGATTTTCAATCAATCCTCTGCAAGTTGATGACCCTTTACTTCTCTTATTACTTTTTAGCGTTTCATCATAAATTATGTTATTTGCAAGTCCAGATAAAACAGATTTAATGGTGTTTTCTATTTTTTCTTCTGGGCAACTTATCTCAACTTCCCAATCTCCTTTCTTTAGTCGGACCTTAATATCTTCCCTCTTCTCTATACTCATGATCTTCCATCTTGTTTATTGTTGTTGAACAAGTTGCGCAACATTTATATTGACAACTTGCATATACATTGTTGCTCAAGATGAAC
The DNA here is from genome assembly GCA_964397515.1 of uncultured Nitrosopumilales archaeon. Lineage (GTDB taxonomy): Archaea > Thermoproteota > Nitrososphaeria > Nitrososphaerales > CAYNJB01 > CAYNJB01. The sequence continues at coordinate 3,614 of CAYNJB010000096.1, forward strand.
CAACAATTAAACCTTCTCTCTATAACTAGTCGAAACGAGCTTATCAGGAAAGTTTCGAAAGCGGTTGATCTATCTCTAGCCAAAAATATACGTCCTCCCAAAAACAAGCTAGATATTGAATTCATAAATGATTCAATCCCTGATATTGACGATCTTAATGTCTCTTTTGTTGACAAACAGAATATCAACACTACTATTGTAGCTGTTGATTCAACTTGCATTACTCTTGGTTTCTCTGGCGAAGACATTGTTCTTGCCTCAAGAGTAACTGCCGTATTTTCAAATGTAAAAGGCCCATTTTTTAGTATGCGTATGGGTCCTTACTTAACTAGACTCCCAACCAAGTATCTTCATATTGATCGTAATCATGGTAATGGATATACTACTCTTCATGCCACTCATGCTGAGCAAAACATCCGTCATGTGTTAGAATATTCTACTTTAAACGCTATGAGCGAGTCATTAAATAATATTATTGTATTAGTAGACGGTGCATTAGTTCCATATCATCTATTTGATATTAATAATGAGAAACTTAAACTTGTTAAGGGAGTAAAAAATCAGAATATTGATCTAGTCGGTTTTTCAAAATCAAGCAGTTTGCAGTATATATCTAAACAGATTACAAAAGGGCTTACGATATCTGGTTCTCCCTGGTTCTCCGAAATACGGATGCCT
>CAYNJB010000097.1:0-4284 GCA_964397515.1 uncultured Nitrosopumilales archaeon
CAAGATTTCATACCACACAGATATATACCATCAGATGATGGATATGCTTTTCATAAATAAGTTTATTATTGCAAGGATGTAATATATGAACTTACCAAATGCATTTCAACAAAGCAGCAATCTTGTTTTTCTTAATATCATTGTAATAATGGTGTTATAGGGAGACTATATAATATAATGGTTTGTAATAGATAAAATGAAAAAATACACGGCAAACTATTCATATAGCAACCACAACTTTGTCATTCAAAATCTGACAGGACAAAGAATTGACAATGAATATTTGCCTGTAATCAGTATTCTAAAAAATATACTTCAAAGAGGCCTGCCGACACTGCTTTCCAAGTTTTTACAGGAAAATCTTGGGAGTATTCACAAAAAAGATGAATTTAAGAAACCCTATCCACTTATCGATAATGATTGCCCCAAATGGGATAGGATAATCAGAGGTGATGTAAAAGGAAATTATTTTCCGGCGAAGAAATTCTTTGAGGAACTAATTCCGAAATATCTTGAAGAGTACACATTCATTCAACAACTTCTAATTCCTGAGATTCCTATAAATGAAATAACGCAGAAAAAAGTTGACGAGTTTGCCAACCAAAAAGTGGACTTTTATTTGCCACAGGCATATCTCATTATCGAAATTGACGGTTCTCAACATGACAGGAATACCCATCAGGATAAACTAAGAGACCAGCACACAGAAAAATATGGAATTAAGACAGTTAGAATTAAAACCACAGACCTTGAAGCCGAGAATGAATCCTTTCTCGCTAGAATTAGCGAAATTAGAAAGAGAATTGATAAAGCCAAATCCATACAGGCAGGAAGACGCGATGACGATTCCACTTTTATTGCAATTTGTGACTATAAAGAAGCGTTTAGAAAGCGCGTTGATTTAAAAGACCCCAATTACAAGGCGACAGCGATTATACGCTTTCAAATACTCGTACTCGAATTGCTTGAAAGAGGGCTTATCGATTTTCCAAAGAAATGGAAATTTGAACTTCTTACTTCTGACATCAAAGACTTTGCAGATTTAGCCATTCAAGACTTGCACCGCTGGTTTGAATCACTTTTTAAACTGCATAGAATCAAGTGGCAGAATCCCGATTATTCGATTAAAACGGTTAATTCTTGTGAAGAATTCAGCAATTCGCAGGATACGATAAGAATCGATTTTAGCTTACTGAAAAGATATACTGATGAATTTCAAGTTCAACCAGACATCTTATATGTAAGGACTGATTATTTGGATGAATATCTTTATTTCAAAGAAGGTGATTCAATAAATAAGCTAAAATTCAAGTCATTTGAGCCATACGACTATTTTAAGGTCTCAACCACCGAACCAATAAAATATCAATTGCAATTTGGGGGCAAAAACTCTGACGAGAAACCACTGCTGTTTCTTCTAGAAAATATTTTTCTGCAAGACATTCCAAACCTAACATTCAATCCAGGTCAGCTATCAATTATTTCCAATGCCTTATCCCTCAATGATACCGTAGGTCTTTTGCCTACAGGAAGTGGAAAATCCGTTTGTTATCAACTTGCCGCAATTCTTCAACCTGCAATCAGTTTTGTCGTTTGCCCCATAAAATCATTAATGTTTGACCAAAAGGCAGATTTGGATTCATGTTACTTTACAAGGGTAAATCATATTACAAGTAAGGATGATGCAGAAGACAAAGAGAAAATTCAAAATGAATTTGGGCAAGGCCGGTATCTGTTCATATTCATTTCACCTGAGCGATTCCAAATAAAGGAATTCCGTCAATACTTTAGTTCCGTAAGTCGGAATTTTAACATTGGTTATGCCGTCATCGATGAAGTACATTGCCTATCCGAATGGGGTCATGATTTTAGAACTGCTTACCTAAATCTCTCTAGCACCATTTTAAAGCTTTGCACAAGTTGTAACTTTATTGGACTTACGGCTACGGCTTCAATCAATGTACTTAAAGACATTCAGGTTGAATTTGGTATAGAACAGGAGAATATAATAACACAGGTGGACTACACTAGAAAAGAGTTGGAATTTGAGGTAATTGATGATGACAATAACAAAATAAGAAAACTCAAAAACCTACTTGCAGATTTAAATGAATCAAGTGACATTCTGACTCCCGATGGCAATGATTCCCACTGTGGAATTATTTTCACGCCAACAGTTAACGGCAATAAAGGATGTTACCACCTATCTTTAGAACTAAGCAAACGATTTAAAACTGAAATCAAATATTATTCTGGTTCAGTACCCAAACTTGAAGATATAGGCGACGATGAATTTGATGATTACAAGGATAAAGTGCAACAGGAGTTTAAAGGAAACGAATTCACACTTTTGACTGCCACAAAAGCATTTGGTATGGGAGTAAACAAACCAAATATTCATTTCACAACACATTACGGTATTCCAGGTTCGATGGAAGCCCTTTACCAAGAAAGTGGGCGTGCAGGTCGGGACAAAGAGAAGTTCAAGGTTAAAAAGGCCAAATGTTTTGTGTTACTCTCCAAGTCAAAAAAACCAAAACAGTTTATTGACCAATTCTGGATTCGCGAAACTGAATTGTCTGAACTAAACGAGCTAAAAAAACAAATTGACGGAGACCTCAACACCAGTTTGTTTCTGTTTTGTCTAGGGCTGGATGTAATCAAGAAAGAATTAGAAATAATTAAGAAGTTGCATGAGCGATATTCTCTTTCCAATGAAAAAAATGTTCGCGTTGAGGGTCTGAAAATTGGGGTAAAGAAAGCCCAAGCAGAAAAAGCTATTTATCGCCTCAAACAATTGGGGATTATTGAGGATTGGACAATTAGGAACTTTTTTGGAGGAGGTGTATTTGAAGTCGATTATGCAAGATTTGATTCCACTACAATCCGACAATATCTTCTTAAGACAATCAACAAATACGATACTGATTTCTCGTTTGACAGTATAAATACGGAATCTAAATACTCCGTGTATCGGGAAATACTCAATGCGCCAGAGATTTCAGATTTTGACAAAAATATCCGTTTACTCCTTCAATGGTCTTACGATAATTTCGCATACAATAGAAGGCAATCACTTAAAAATATCTATGAAAACTGCTGCGAGCTCTCAGAAGGAAATATAACCAAACAAGAATTTAAAAACCGACTGGAGAATTATTTCAAATTCAATCAATCTAGTTACGTTCTTCAACACATTGCCGAAAACCCAAAGGACTTTGAAAGATGGTTTGAGGTATATTATCAAGTAGACAAGAACATCATCACGGACAAATTCCTCACGGGACGACAACGAGAAGCCTTGCGAGATAATCTAAGTCGCTTTCTTGAAAGTTACAGGTACAATACAGGCCTTGATTTGATAAGTGGTCTGTTACGATTATGGTTAGATGATTATGATAATGTTGACGGCAGGAAGCGACTTGAAAGTTCATTAGATGTAATACAACATTTCGGGCAAGTTGAAAAAGATATTATTTTGTCCCAGATTCTGAGAATTGGAAAAGAACTAACAAATAAGAACAAGAATTATTTGGCCGAGTCACTTTATAAGTTCTTTAGTGACACATCTTTCTTGCATCGTATTTATAAAGAACTTGGAGATGATTTTTCTTTGGAAGTAATTGTTAGGTCTGCAACAAAGAAGACAAAACAAGTGAAGGAGAAAATATATGTCTGAATCAGAAAAAGCAAATATCGACAAGCTCAATAAAACTATCAATGAGCTTGAGAAGCAATCCCGCGACTTGAAAGATTTCAACAGTGTTTATGCAGAGATTGCCAAGCTAAAGCAAGACATCTTGGAAAACCTCAAGCTTTTGAAAGAAAATAACAAGGGATTGTCCGAGATTTCCAAAAAAGTTGAGCAGCGGCTTGACGAATCCCAGAAGAAGATTGATGAGTTCTATAATGACAACAAGGCATTTCAGAAAGAATTGGATAGCTCAATCGCTTCTCGGCTTGATAAGCATAAATCAGATATACAAGTTGAAATCAGGAATGAGGGTACTCAGATACAACGTTCCTTTGAGACAACCTTGCATTCCAGTTTTAATCAGATGGAGTCCAAACTCAAAAGTGAGACCGAGAAACAGACAAAGAAGTTAAATACATTAAAAATATTGAGTTTCATATTGATTGCTATTTCTATTGGATTAGCGGTCGGACTATTTGTATTTATGATTAAATGAACAGCCCCAAGTCCTGTGGAGTCCTGCTGATTACGGTGGAGTTGACTTCAGAATGACTTCAGATTGACTTCAGTGATTCTGAAGTAGGGGGCAT
>CAYNJB010000098.1:0-4270 GCA_964397515.1 uncultured Nitrosopumilales archaeon
AAGCATTGAAGCACCTTTTGTCCTTTCATATTTTCAGACGTTTGGTAAATTCTTGCGAGGTAATGATGGTTCTATCTAAAACGTTCTTATCTAGATGCTTCTCCTATGGAGAATAACCAGATTTAAGTAGATGAAAAAAATCAATAATTACACATTTATAGATTTATTTGGAGGTTGTGGCGGACTTTCATTGGGTCTTGAACAAGCTGGATTTAAATGCATATTGTTTAACGAAATCAACGAATCGGCACGTACAACTTTCAATAATAATTATACCAACAAAAAGGAAAAACCTGTAATAATCCCTGACGTAAATGATCTTAATACAAAAAGTTTATCATACCTAAAAAATGACTGGACAAAAAAAGGAATATCTGACATTGATTTAGTTGTTGGTGGTCCACCTTGTTGGGGGTTCTCACGTATAGGATATAAGAGGACATTTGATGGAAACAAAAAAGATATAAAAACAAATTACCTTTTCAATAAGATGGTAGAAGTTATTAGTATAGTAAGACCAAGGATGTTCTTATTTGAAAACGTGAAAGGGCTTATATCTTCAAGATGGGAAAAAGATAGTAAGAAAGGGGAGATATGGGATGAAGTTAAGAAGAAATTTAAGTATTTAGAAAGTTACCATATAGAATTTGATATAATCGAAGCATATAAATATGGTGTTCCACAAAACCGGCCAAGAGTATTTCTTGTTGGTTATAGGGAAAGTAAAAACAATGTATGGAGACCAAAATTAAATGCACCATGTGGAGGGTTATTACCAACTTTCGATGACACTCCAATTCCTTCAGTGGAAGATTTCATCGGTGACTTGATTGATGAATCATATAAAGATAAATCCATAACAGAATCTTATCCGACAAATCCCTTAAATAAAATACAAAGAGAACTTAGAAAAAATGGTAAATCAATATTCAACAAAGGAGACCCTCTTTTTAATCACGAATATTCCAGACATTCTGATCCTGTCATTAACAAATTTAGATATATGATTAACAATAAAGGTAGAATCCACCATGCGCACAAAACAAAGAAATTTAGACAAAAAGTACTTCCACGTAATTGGAGTAATGGCAAACCTGATTTCACAATAACAAGCTTACCTGACGACTATGTCCACTATGAACAACCTAGGTCATTGACTGTAAGAGAGATGGCTAGGCTCCAAACTTTTCCTGATCATTATATATTTTACGGACCTAGAACTACAGGAGGTAGAAGGAGAGCAGGTGAACCCTCAGATAACTTTGAGAACAGAGAGATTCCACAATATACCCAAATAGGCAATGCTGTACCTGTCATAATAGCAAAAAAGTTTGGTAAACATTTCAAAAAAATATTTAATAAAGGAGAATAGTAATGCCACAATTTATAGACTTGAGACCAACTCCAAGACTACTTGGAATGCTTGGAAGAATACCACTCAAAGGATGGCAATGTGTAGCAGAATTAATTGATAATTCATTGGATTCTATGATTCAAGAGAGTCAACCAGATGAAAAGGGTGAAATAAAGATAACCTTACCAAGTGCAGGTGATATAGATAATAATATACCCCTAATTGTCCAAGATAATGGAACTGGTATGAACCAAGAACAATTAAAGAATGCGCTAACAGCTGGAATATCCGGGAAAACAGATGACTCTGATCTTGGTCTATTTGGTATGGGCTTTAATATCGCTACTGCTAGGATAGGCAAAGATACTGCTGTTTGGACATCTACAAAGGATTCTGATCATGATGTTGGAGTAAAGATTGATCTTATTGAAATGTCAAAATCTGGCTCATTCAAGAGAGAACTATTGACACGTAAAGGTTCCCCTACATCAGCAAAAGGAAATCATGGTACTATTATTGAAATAAACAATTATGTAGATGAAGCTAATAGATTAATTATGCGCCCAGAATTGATTAGGCGGTTGCAAAGTGTTTATTCTTCTTCTATTAGAGATAAATACAATATTGATATAAAGTGTACAGATCATAGCGGTTGGACAAATGTAAGTACAAAACGATTTTGCATGTGGGATAATAGTCGGAAAGTTGTTTCACCTCACGGAGAAATCCCGGCTTACATTGAGATTGATAATCATGTAATATGCGAAAAACTGTTTTGTTCTAAATGCCTAATCGAATTAGGAAACCCTGATGAAAAATCTACAATTTCTTGTCCTGAGTGTAATTCAAGTGAAACAGTCATTACTAAAAAATACGAGGTTAGTGGCTGGGTAGGTATACAACGATATTTCCATGATACTGATTATGGATTAGATATTGTAAGGAATGGAAGGATCATCAAGGAGTGGGACAAATCCCTATTTACCTGGTATGATAGATATGAAGAAACTAATCAGGAAAGCTTATTTGAATATCCGATTGATAATAGTCGGTTAGGTGGAAGGATTATTGGTGAGATACATGCTAATTTTATCTTACCTGAATTTACTAAGGATAATTTCCAAGTAACTGAGGAATGGTTAGATGTAGTTGAAATAGTACGTGGGAGGAAACCACTACAACCTGATTGGGCAACAAAAAAATTGGGACTTGGCGGTAAAAATAGATCACCACTTGCAATGTTGTTTTATGGATTTCGTAAAGCCGACCCGGGTAGAAAATACCTAGTATGTGGTGCTCCAGGGGCTAAGGCTAACGCTGGTAATAAGCTATCGTTAGATTACTCAAGAAAATTCTTTGATGGTGAGGAAGATTACCAATCTGATGAAAAATGGTATGATTTAGTTATGTTGGCTGAAGAAGGTGATGACACTTCGGATGGGGGAGATTCAATTCCTGGTGGTGGAACTGATACACCTGATGAAGATGGTTCAACTCTAACAGAAGCGAGATATAAAGGCGCGAAGACACCTCTTCGGGAAGAGGTGTTTGATCTATCTGATACTACAGGAGTGCCTGCCATAACAACAAGGATATATAAATTTACTCCATTAGATAAAGAGTATAATCCGATAATATTTGAGTATGAAGCTCCAAATAGCTATATCGTTTACATAAATCAAAAGCACGCTATGTTAAGGGATTTTCCAGAGGGATGGGAAGACTTACTATTGATGGAAATTTCCCAAAGAATAATAGATCGTATTACTGATAGAGAAACTTGGACAATCACAAAAATATATTATGACTTAAAAAGTAAATACTACAAAGAAAGACTTCTTATTACTGACACCATGGTACTTCAGTCCAAGAAGTTAATGAGGGATTTATTGAGTTTCTTGGTAGACGGAGAATTTGAGTTAAAACCAAAACCTTCGCTTCGTCCAACCCTTCTAGACAGATTAAAACAAGATTATGCAAGGATTGAAGGTAAAGAATTGAGAAAACCCAGCCAAATCCTCCGTAACACAGGGTTCTTAAGATATATGGAAACTAGCTACTTATTCGAATTTATTGAGAGTTATCCCAACTTGATATTTGATGGCAATTTTGTCAATCTACCTTACGAAGAATTTTCAGATCCACTTATAAAAGGAAGTGAACTTAAAGAGCACTTGTCATTGTTTTCAAGCATTGCCTGGATAAATGAAAACCTTGGTGATTTTAGTGAAGATAGAATAAAGAGGGAAAAATCAAAAATATTACTTGCTAAGCTAAACCTAGAATATCTCACTGAACGTAGGAGTTAGTTATGAAAGGATTCCTAAATGCTGAAAGATATGCATTTGGTCCTTGGCATTATTTTGAAAGAGCTATTGCACGGTTGCTTGTCCATAAGAAATGGGAAGGTGTTGAAGTTATAGGTGGCCCAGGTGATAAAGGTGCAGATATAATCGGTCTCTATAATGGTGTTGAATATGTTGTACAAGTTAAATGGTCAGGAACTAACAATCCATTGTCAAGAGATATCGTTGGTGATGTTGTTCGTGCTATTGATTTTTACAAAATTGAAAATGGGTTATGTATATCAAATAGGAACCTAGGTATAGGACAACAACAAAAATTAAAAGCAAGGCGTGAAGCTGGATATAAAATACAAGTTTCTACTGGACGGAACTTGTTAGATGAATTTTCAAAATTAACTGAGTGGCCAATTGATAACCGAAAACCTAGGCCATATCAAGTTGAATCTATTAATGAGTTAATTACATCGTATGAATCTGGACAAGATAGGGGGCTAATATGTCTTGCAACAGGTATGGGTAAAACCTTTGTTGCTTGCAGTTTTTTAAAATGGATATACCAAAATAATGAAAATGTAAATATACTTGTTTTAGCTGAAAGGGAGTCACTAAT
>CAYNJB010000099.1:0-4268 GCA_964397515.1 uncultured Nitrosopumilales archaeon
CGTTATAGCTAAAGGAAAGCTTGAGGAAGTTATTGATAAGTTATCTCAAGTAAAGAAACATAGATTGGTTATAGGCTCGCCTGAGTCTAAAGGTAAAGATTTTCTAAAACCTATCAAACTCTTAGATCTGAACACCTGATAGCAACAGAAGCATAAGGCCTGCGGCCGTTAGGTCCGCGCTTGATCCCGGATTCAACGCTCCACCGTATCCTGATACTTCTTTATCTAAACTGATTAAAGCGTTCACTCCTTTTTCTGTGGAAGCCCCGCCCAGCTCGAGCGCTCTTCTGGCTTTCTCTGATATTTGAGCAGCTATTATTTTTGGATTCTTTTTGCCTAAAGATTGAAGTTTTCGGATTATGAATGTGTCAGGTACCGTAGATAAAACCTCCAAGAATGTGTTAACTGTTGCTACGTTAATGTTATCTGTCTCTCTATGAATTTTCATCAGCTTTGGATACGCTAGTTCAAAAGTAAGTTTCATTCCAGAAGAGATTTCTGAAGCAACTAAATCCCACTTTGATGAGGCTTTCATAGAGTCATAAAATGTATATCCATGTTTCCTTATTTTTTTCAAAGCCTTGGGGTCAAAAACATCTGGCGGCCCATTCTCCAAAGAGACTCTTCCTAACCACGCTTTCTGCATTTTTGCCGCAAGTTTGTAAAACACTATCGCGTCTTCTGATGTTGTTGATTTAATAATCTTGATAGTTTCATTTCTTATCCTATTGGTATCAATTTTTCCGTGTTTAGATAAGACTGATCCTGTCGCTGCGGCAAGGGGGATCATCAGCAATGCGCTTCCTAGATTTGTATTTCCACCCTTATGCCAACTATCACCTTCAGCGTAGGCATATTTTATTAGGCTCCCAATTTTTAGGCTACTAGCTGGGATGCGTTTTTTCCCAATTTTGTCACCTCTGAGGGACGCCAAATACAAAGAATCATGTAAGGCAACGGATCCACAGATAAATCTCGCAAAATTTGGTCCTTTTAGATCCGATGTTCTATGAACGTTTCCAGGTTTAGGCCAGCCACAAATCTCAAGCGCAGACGCCATAACTCCTGCTTTGGCAATAGACTTCGGCCCACTTATTTTACCCAATTTGAGTTAAACTCACATCTCCTACTTCTTAACAGTTACTTACTCTGATACTGCAACATGTTATAAACCTCTGATTCAAGCAGTAGCTATTGATTTAATCTCTAACTACTTACCGAAAAGTAACGAAAATCTATTTAGCCTATTTATTTGAAACGTATGTAGATGTCGATTGGCGCGGTTTATTTTACTTTCTGGTCGTAGCCTTGTTCAAGGTGTTGCGAAAGAGGCCGGAAAATTCTCTGATAAATATCTGAAGGAAGTAACAACTTGTCAGATAGATCCGGATGACCTTAAAGATTTCAATATTGAACCTGGAACAAATGTGCGACTTACAGCTGAAGATGGGTCAAGCGTGGTCCTAAAATCAACACAGTCTTCGTTAGCTCCTCATAGAGGATCCGTTTTCATTCCATATGGCCCGTATGCTGGAATTCTAATAAGCAGTAAAACCGGTGGAACAGGAATGCCTAGTTTCAAAGGTATCACCATTGAATTAGAACCAACTACGGATGAGGTTCTTCCCATAAAGAATCTTCTTGAATTAAACTATTCTCGAGGTATCTCAAAATGACTGTAATTTCCGCGGTTCTTTGCCCTGGTTGTGGGTGTCTATGCGATGATACTGAGGTAACTGTGGAAGGTGACCAAATAGTGAAAGTCCAATCTGAATGCGCTGTATCCACATCCAAATTTCTTAATTACAATAAGCACCGAAGCACTACCTCTCTTCAACGAGTTAACGGTGAACTTGTACAGTCAACTTTGAACGACTCTGTTGATAAGATAGCTAAAATGCTTATCGAAGCAGATTACCCACTTATCTACGGTTGGAGTTTAACTAGCTGTGAAGCTCAAAAGAAAGGCATAGAGCTGGCTGAAGAAGTCGGCGCTGTCATAGATAACTCAACAACGGTATGCCACGGTCCAAGTATCCTTGGTTTCCATGATGTAGGTGAACCTACTTGCACCCTTGGCGAAGTCCGAGGAAGAGCAGATCTAATAATTTACTGGGGGTGTAATCCATCATCAGCTCATACTCGGCACATAAAACGATATACTTCAAAATCCACAGGAAAATTTCGTGAACCATCTGAAAGAAAAGTCATAGTAGTTGATGTTCGAAAAACACCGACTGCGAAAGGCGCAGACATATTCGTCCAAGTCGAGCCAAACAAGGACTTTGAGTTAATTACCGCCATTAAAATGGCTTTGCAAAACGAGGAAATAGAGGAAAAAAGCGTTGCAGGTGTATCCATTGAACAAATAGAAGAGATAGCTGAAATGCTGAGATCCTGTGAATTCGGTGTCTTATTCTTCGGAGTTGGGTTAACCATGAGTGAGGGGAAATCCAGAAATATTGATTGCGCTATTGGCCTTGCTCAAGAACTAAATCGATGGACTAAATTCGCAATTATCCCAATGAGGGGACATTTTAATGTGACCGGTGCGAACAAAGTTTTCACCTGGCAAACAGGTTACCCATTTGCTATTGATATGAGTCGTGGATACCCAAAATATGACCCTGGTCAAACAACTACAATCGATGTTCTCTCACGGAAATATAATGATGCAACATTAGTAATAGCTTCTGACCCTGTGGCTCATTTCCCTAAGAATGCTGTCCAACATCTCACAAGTAAACCTCTTGCAGTAATTGACCCACATCTCTCTTTGACTGGATACATGGCAGACGTTGTCATTCCTAGCGCCTTCGTAGGAATAGAAACCTCTGGAACCGCCTACAGAATGGATGGGATTGGATTGATAATGCGGAAAGTTATTGACCCTCCTAACGGGATTCTGCCTGATACAGAGATCTTAGATATGATAATTAAACGCGTTAGGGAACTAAAAGGCGAGTGAGTAAAATGGGTGAATTCATAATACGGAACGGATTTGTTGTAGACCCAATTAACAATATCAACTGTGAGCGAGTAGACATCGCAATTAAAGACGGCAAAATTGTGGAATCAGTGAATGAGTCCAACGCAAAGACTATTGATGCCACAGATAAGCTAGTTATGCCCGGCGGAGTCGATCTTCACTCACATATAGCTGGTGCAAAGGTAAACGCGGGGCGATTACTGAGGCCTGAAGACCACTACAAAGACTATGAAGTTAAGAAAGGACTTAGACGATCCGGCACTGGACACTCAATACCTTCTGTTTTTACAACAGGTTACAGATATGCAATAATGGGGTATACTACTGTTTTCGAACCGGCATCACCGCCGATTAAAACAATTCACACTCATGACGAGCTGAATGACATCCCGATCCTAGACTCTGCCTGTTTCCCCCTGTTAGGGAACAACTGGTTCATTATGGAATATCTTAAAGAAGACAAGTTAGATGAATGTGCAGCATATGTCTCTTGGTTAATGAGGACTCTGAAAGGATATGCCATAAAGGTCGTGGACCCAGGATCAGTTGAAGCCTGGAAATGGGGTGGTACTTCCCACGGCTATGATGACCCAGTTCCACGATTCGATATAACGCCTCGAGAAATTGTTAGAGGCTTAATAAAAGTCAATAAGATGTTAGGCCTTCCACACCCTGTCCATGTGCATGCAAATCAGCTAGGTACGCCAGGAAACTACAAAACAACTCTCCAAACGCTTGACTCAGTCCGAGACCTCGCAAACGAAAACGGACCTATAATGCACCTTACCCATGTGCAATTTAACGCATATGCTGGTGTTGACTATCCGTCCATATCGTCGGGAGCTGCTGAAATCGCGGATTATGTGAATAAAAACCGTCATGTTTCTATTGATATTGGACAAGTCATGTTCGGAGATACAACTACCATGACAGCTGATGGGCCTTTCGAATATCAACTATTCCAACTACTACGCGGTAAATGGATAAACAACGACGTCGAAGCTGAAACTGGTTCAGGAATTGTCCCAATAACTTACAATAGATCAAATTATGTTCACGCAGTAATGTGGGCAATTGGACTAGATCTTGCGCTCATGATTGATGACCCCTGGCGTGTATTTATCACAACTGACCATCCGAACGGTGGCCCCTTTACTGAATATCCGCGACTCTTCTCATGGCTTATGAGTAAAAAAGCTCGAGATAAGCTTCAAAAACGGATGCCTCGCCTATCCCGGATAAGAACAAACCTTAGAAATATAGACCGCGAATACACATT
>CAYNJB010000100.1:0-4193 GCA_964397515.1 uncultured Nitrosopumilales archaeon
TAAGGATATCTTTTTGTAATTCTTTTAAACAATACATGTCTTAAGCCACTTTGGAAAGCTTTGAGTAAGTTAATCGATCTAATCATTATCTATTCCACATTCTCTTGTTTAGGCGAAAAACTTCGATAATCTTCAGACTGAGTTATTCCTTTGAGGTTCACATACCTAATTTTTTCTTGAAGTTTGATGACCCCATCTATTACTTGTTGAGCACTTGGAGGACATCCCGGAATATATACGTCTATAGGAATAACTTGATCAATGCCTTGCAAAACATTATATGATTGTTCATAAAGTCCGCCAGATATAGCACAAGCACCCATAGCGATGCTAAATTTTGGATCTGGCATCTGATCCCATATCAGTCGAAGTCTAGGCGCCAATTTTCTATTTATAGTTCCCATTACTATCATTAGATCACATTGCCTAAGACTCCCAAAAGCTTCAAGAACACCAAATCTTTCTATATCCCATCTTGGTCCTGCAGCTGCACCTATTTCAACACTGCAACAAGCGGTCTCTACATGAACCGGCCACAATGAATACAGTCGGCCCCAGTTAACAAGATATGTAAGAGGTTCACCTATGATATAATTCACTAATCTTTTTATTAATCCTTGTTTTGGAGAAACTAGTTCTTTGCTATTGCCAACTAGAGCTCCTCCAGTTTGAGTGTTTTCAGACATAGTTTTATGGAAAATATCTTCTTTTCCATCTGCATTCGTTGACATCGCCATCAAATACACTTCTTTATTCTTATATGCCTTTTCTTTCTAGCATTCAATAAAAAGCATCTAATATTTCATTAAAATAAAATAGTCGCCAGTAATAAGGATAATATTTAACATAATCTATAAATAAAATTAATTAATTTTTATGAATTGGCTATGTTATTGTTTATTAAGAATAATAATAAGGCGATATTTATAATTAGAATTATCTAAAAATAATAATTATTGCCCAAGCTTTAACAGAGTATTTTTAATATTAGATATAAGATATCCTTAGAAGATAATTACACTTGAATATTTTTTGTTATATAACCATTAGCCTCAAACCATTCTACATGTCCTTTAACATACCTCCACAGAATATCCCCTCGTTCATCCTTAAAATCCCAAGGACCAATTAAGACAGTATCATTCTCCCGAATCCACATCCTCCGTTTCATTTTACCGCGTATTCTACAAACTCTAGTCTTTCCATCAGAACATCGAACCATTACACTATCGCCGCCCAATAATTTAACAACTCTACCTAATAGTTCACCCTCTTCAGGAATCTTCAATTCTTTCAGGTCGGATTCAGTTAAAACCTTACGTTTACCTATTTTATATCCACCAAAACTACTCATGTTTTTCTAAGATATAAATTTAAAATTCTAAAGAATATTGTAAGTGATCAATCTATAACTTAGTTAATATGGACGCAAAATGGTTCAAACTAATAACAAACAGTTTAATTATTTCTAGTTATTTTTCAGTGTTTCTATTTACTCGTAATTCTTTTTAATATATTAATAAAAAAACGTCTAAATTGATTTCCTAAAGTTTGAATAATCAATATAACTTATCAACATTTTAATAGTAATTCAAGATTGGAAATGATGGGATATAACTTCATGGCAAAATCTAGATTTGAATCGCTGTTTTTCTTCATAAAACGTTTCCATACTCCAATTATTATTGTTTGGTTAGCAATCATTCTTGCGTCAACTGCATTCATACCAAGCTTCTTTGCTGCTACATCTTATAATTTGACAGATTCTGCATCCATCTCAGCAGATGATTCAGAATCTCAAAAAACCAAGATAATCCTCGAGGAACAGTTTACCTCACTTGAAAATCAAACTGATAACAATGTAATATTGGTAATTCAAAGCGATAATATCTACTCAAAGGATATCAAGAAAAGTTTATTTTTACTTAACCAGACGATGAATTCAGACACGTCAATAAAAAATTTTACCGGAATAACTAGCATATACTCAATAGAGTCCGATACGCTTCGTGCCTTTATTCCGGAATTTACATCTCAAACACGCAATTTGAGTTCAAACATCGAATTACTCAATAAAGGTCTATATGATATGCAAAAAAACCTTACAACCATACATGGAGCTGTTTTCGATCTAAAAAGAGGAATTACCCAAACTTCTCAGATGATATATGGGATTCCAATGATGTATACCTCAACTTGGCAAACCCTTTCTAATGAAGAACAATTAGACTCTTACACTCTTAATCAATTAGTAAATAAAACGATTCTAGAAAACACATCATATTTCAACGGAGATGAGCTTACTCTTGGATATTATTCACTGTTTGTAAGGATGTGGAATGAAAGTTTTTCCAATCTTTCTATAACACACCCTCTTGATAGAACTCAATTTGCAGTCAATCAAAGTATAGCGTTATTGCAGAACACTCCATTAGATATAACTACAAAACAATTAATGCTCTCTGTGGCCAGTGGCCTAACTGTCACAACTTGGGCGGATGATCAGGCAATCACAGATTTGACTTTGAACATATTTGCATCTCAAATCCCTGAAACTATTACCTCATATATCGGTGTATCACCTAAGAATCTATTAATTGCGATATACAACCTTACACCGACTCCCACCTCAGACGCCTTGTCAAATCTTACGATACAGTTATTCACTGAGGGCGTGACAAATAATGAAGACTCTTTTGTTGGATTAATCCCTGGAAGCGGCTTTGATCTTTCTATTCCAGATTTTCTGGAATCTGTATATAATCTTGGAAGCTCGCCGACAGACACTTTAACTTGGTCCTTAGCTTCAAGTTTCCTTGGGAATATTACTTCCCAATCTCTTTCTGGTTCTCCTTTATTCATAATAAATGAACATTCACTTAATAGTCTATTATTGGATCTTAAAACTGCTCAAAATGTAGAATCTGTAATTAATAATATAGTGATAAACCAAACTATCGACAACTACCCCATTATTCCTTCAGCAACGATTTCGCAGAATTTTGTCAATTTAAAGAATAATACAATGATCGCTATCTTAGGCTTTTCTTCACCGCTTAATAGTCAAAGCCTCTCGCCTATTAGAATGAACATCGAAAACTCCCAACTCAACGAGAATGAGCAGATTTACGTTACCGGAACATCAGTATATTCCGAAGATATGTCCGAGATATTCTCATCAGTGGAATTCTTAACAGTTATCGCAGGTATAATGGCATCTCTTATTATTGCAGGAATATTATTTCGCTCACCGATCGCAGCAATTTTCCCTCTTTTAATCGCTGGTGCATCTATCCTGATCTCATATCCCGCAATTTACCTAGGAGTTGTCGTTATAGGCGGAGGAACAATATCCTTCCTCACTCCAATCTTGGCTACACTTCTTATGCTTGGTCTTGGGGTTGATTACTCAGTAATTTTACTTCGCAGAACTAGAGAAGAAAGACTAGCCGGAAAGAACTCAAAAGACAGCGTCAGAGTTTCTTCAAGGTGGGCTGGACAAGCTATCATAACGGCAGGCGTTGCAGTAATTACCGCCTATATCGTCATGGCAGTTGCGCAGGTACCTATGTTCAGTGACGTTGGAGTATCTATAGCCATTGGCGTTTCAATTCTACTTATTGTATCAATAACACTTATTCCTGCATTAGAGATACTTTTAGGAGATAGATTATTCTGGCCAGGTTTAAAACTAGGGAAAGGAATTGCCCCAAAATCTAAGAGAATTACACTCCTAAAACTTGCTGAAAAGACACTGAAACATAAAGTCCCTATTGCTATAGGTATCGGATTCCTGGCTTTAGGTTCATTATACATTGCTCAAACAACTCCAACTGGAATGGATTTTTCTAAACTATTGCCTGATTTTTCTAGCAATCAAGGAATGACAGAGATAGCCGAAAACATGGGTAGTGGCATTATATCTCCAGTACAAATACTTGTAACTACCCCAACACCAATAGTGGAAAAAGTAAATCATTTTAATCAAACCCTACTTGACGTGATTGAGCAGGTGACGACCACCGCCAAAACTTCGAACGGTGTTTCAAGCGTAACAAGCGCATCTCAACCATTTGGTGTGCCATTCGATTATCATCATATTGCGGATATGTCTGAACCAATTCGCTCACAATATTTAACAAGCATTCTAGATGTGATTGGAAAAGATAACAAAACTGCTCTAATCACTGTAG
>CAYNJB010000101.1:0-4159 GCA_964397515.1 uncultured Nitrosopumilales archaeon
AACTCTTACCCGATGGGGACTGCCTACCTGGCAAGAGTACTCAGAGAATGTGGGCGTGAGGTGGAAATTTAAAATATATCAGTTGGGGTAATCATTAATTTCTAAGGAATACTAAATGAAAAACAAACCATGCATATATATGGCCGACTTGACGCATGACACTATAATGATTTCAAGCGAAACTTTTCCTATTGGGATAGGATTTGTTACAGCTTACGCACAAAAATATTTACCAGAGTGTTTTGATTTTAAACTATTTAAAATGCCGAAATTGTTGTTTTCTGAATTGGATTCCAGATTGCCTGACATTTTAGCTATGGGGACTTTCCCTTGGAATAAATGTCTTGGGTTATGGGCCGCAGAGTATTACAAAAAACTGAAGCCAAATGGAATGGTTGTTTTTGGGGGGACTTTTCTTCCTCATGAGCATGATGGACAAAAGAACTTTTTTAAAGAGCATCCTTATGTGGATTTACTGGTCATGTATGATGGGGAATATGGGTTTCTGGAGTTTCTAAAACGCTATCTTAATGGCGAGGGTAGAAAAGAACGAATTCTTGATGGAGGTTCTATAGATGGATGCGTTTACTGGAGCAAAGAAGATAATGATGTTATAACAGGAAGCATATTTAGCAGGCCTAAGGATTTGGATGATATACCATCTCCTTATTTGACAGGCCTAATGGATCCTTTTTTTGACAATGAAAAGATGACTCCTCTTATACAGTCGACAAGAGGTTGTCCTTTTATGTGTTCTTACTGTTGGGCTGGGAACGAGTTTAATAGTAAAACATTGCAATTTAGCATTGAGCGAATTACTTCTGAATTAGATTATATAGCTGAAAAAAGGAAAAATGGAGTAAACCGGTTGCTTATTTTTGCCGATTCTAATTTTGGAATGTATCCTAAAGATGAGGTGATCGCGGATAAAATTGCTTCTTTGCAAAATCTGTATAACTTTCCTAGCTCTTTTAGTGCTCCATGCGGAAAAAATAATAAAGATAGGGTTATACGAATGTTGAAGAAGATTAAAAATGCGTCACCCAATATAGGTATACAGTCAACAGATTCTCAAATTCAGAAAAATGTATCTAGAAAACCTATTGATTTGGAGGAATATAAAGATATTGTCACCAAAATTCATAAATTGGGACTAAAAGCTCAAGCCAGTATTATTCTAGGATTACCGGGAGAAAGTAGAGAAACCCATTTGCAGACAATAAACGACCTTATATATATGGGAATTGATGAAGTTAGTGCGTTTACATTCATGTTTCTTGAGGGAACTGAACTAAGCCGCAAAGAATCTCAGGAAAAATATGGATGGTATAAAAACTATCGCATTGTTCCCCGTAACGTTGGAGAATACGGAGGGAAGAGATGTTTTGAAATTGAAACGATAGGTGTTGGGGCCAATTCATTTAGTATCGATGACTATATCTATTTGAGGAGCTTTCACGGCATTTTAACAATAGCATTTAACAGCTTTTTATTTACGGAGTTTATAAGTTATTTGAAATATCAGAGCATTGACATTTTTAAATTTATTCTATCTTTTTTTGAAAATTTAACTGAAGAACCAGGGCCAAGCGGTGATCAATTCAGAAGTTATGTACGTGAAGTAAAGGGCGAGTTATGGGAGTCCAGAGAAGAGTTAGAAGCTTACTTCAATGATGATGATAACTACCAAAAACTTTTATCCGGTGAAGTTGGGGATAACTTGATTCAGAAGTATAAAATTCTTACAGTCCTTGATAATTTTGATGCTTGGTGTGAGTATTTCTATAAGCAATCATTAGCCCATTTGAAAAACATGGCCCCCATAACTGATATTATAAATAATGAATTGATTGATATCAAAAACCATGTTTTGTCAAAGAGCAATAATATTTTAAGCCTCCAAAACTCTAATGGTGAACCCTGTCGAGTTAATCTATCACACAATGTACAACAGTGGAAAGATGACAATTACACCCAACCTTTATCATCCTACAAATTTGAGAAGTCAATTGAGGTTAGTTATTTAATTAAAAATGAAAACAAAAGAGTAGTAAAAGAAATTTTAGAACTTTACTCAAATAACAAAGTTGCATTATTAAAAGTTTTAAGTACTCGCTATTACTTGCCGGCGCTTTTCAGGACTGCAAGATGAAAGTAAAGGCAATCTATAGAAAGGTCTTTATATGAGAGTATCGTTTATTATTCATGAGTATCATCAGTCTATTAATTTTTTCCCCATGGGTACTGCGTATTTAGCAAGTGTCCTGAGAAGCCAAGGATGCGATGTCGACATTTATAATATGGCTGTTTATCATTGGACCAATGAGCAAATGGTAGATTATTATCGAAAAAATAAATTCGATGCTATTTGCATTAGCTTTATTAGCGGGTATTACAACTATAAAATAATAAAAATCGTCTTGAAAACATTAAATATGATTGAGAACAGGCCTCCTATCATCCTTGGTGGGCATGGTCCTGCTCCAGTAGCCGAATTTTTTCTAATAAAACACAAAGCTGATTTCGTTTCTCTTGGAGAGGCTGAAAGAACTCTTCCAAGGCTTATTGAAGCTATTGAAAAAGGAGATGACACTACAAGAATTGATGGATTTGCTTGCAGGGTAGGGGATGAAGTTATAAAAAATAAGAAATTAGATCCGGTTGAGGAACTTGATACTATCCCTTTTCCGGCATGGGATCTTTTTCCTATGGAGTCTTATATAGCGAGTGATTTGCAACCGTCAAAGCAAATGGACAGGTATGGCGTTGTAACAACCAGTCGTGGGTGTCCTTATTTGTGTAACTTTTGTTACAGGATGGAAGAAGGTATACGTTTCCGTTCTGTAGAAAATGTTATGGAAGAAATGGGAATGTTGATAGATAAATATAATATCAACTATTTTCAGTTTCAGGATGAGCTTTTAATGGTGAGCCGTTCCAGGATTCTTGAAATTTGTGACGGGATAGATAAGAATGGTTTCAAAATTGAGTTTTATCTTAATGGAAGATTGAACATTGTAACTAAGGAAATGCTGAAAAGGCTTAAGAGTGTAGGGTGCCGTTATATCAACTACGGAATTGAATCTGCAGACGAAGCGGTTCTCAGAAATATGGACAAACGGCTTACCTTGAAGCAGATCAATGAAGGCCTTCAATCCACTATAGATGCGGATATAGATCCCGGTGTGAATCTTCTTTTTGGTAATATTGGTGATACCAGGGAAACTTTCAAGAAAAACCATGAGCTTCTTTTGAAATACGATACCTTTTTTCAAAACAGGACCATAAAACCTGTGACTCCATTTCCTGGGACTCCACTTTACAATTACGCGGTAAAGAAAGGGTTAATTAAAGATGCTGAAGACTTCTATGAAAGATTACATCAGAATTCTGATAGGTTTACGGTTAATTTCAGTAATGTGCCTGATAAGGAGGCTTATGAGATGATATTTGCCGCCAACAAAGATCTTGTAAAGGAATATCATAGAAGAAAAGCAGCGGCACAAGTTGAAGGTCTTCGCAGGTTATATTTGGAAAACGATGTAAACTTTCGTGGTGTGCGGTAATTCATGCTTTGTTTAGCTATTTTGTTTGCATAATAGAGAATATACGCTTAATTGCGAAACTGGATGTTTAAGGACATAATGCAATAAAGGGAGTTCATCTTGAATGTCTTTGCATTATGGGCAAACTAGTGGAACTTGCCTTGAGGTAAACGTAAAAATTACAAACTACAAGGAGTATTTGTGAAGATTCTATTGATTAACCCTAAATGGTTTGAGACTAACTTCTTTGGTTTTCCTATAGGGCTGGCTCAAATAGCAGCTATATTGGAAAAACATAAGCATAAGATATATGTTCTTGATTATGATATATTGAGGACAAAAGAAATATCGTTTTCAAATGTTCCTTTTACCCCTGATATTGTTGGAATAGGAGGAATAATCACCACCTTTAAATCAGTTGCAAGTATTATTATTCAAGTCCGAAGAAAATATAACAACATACCTGTAATTCTTGGGGGTGGGCTTGCAACGACAGCCCCTGACTGGATGTTAAAAGAAACAGGAGCAGATATATTTGTTATAGGAGAAGCTGAGAATACTATTGTTACTCTACTTGAAAATATATCAAGTCCGGCAAAAGTGAAAAATATAAA
>CAYNJB010000102.1:0-4153 GCA_964397515.1 uncultured Nitrosopumilales archaeon
ATGCAGATAGACCGGCTCGGAAACTTTCAGGTGGAGAACAACAACGTGTCTCACTTGCTAGGGCTATTGTGATCCAACCAACGATACTATTACTAGATGAGCCGATCGCGAATCTAGATCCAGCTAATGCATTGATAATCGAACAAGCAATCAATCAGCTCCAAAGAAATACAAATCTAACAATTGTTTTAGCTACCCACAATCTTGACCAAGCGAGACGATTTTCTAATGAAGTGGCACATATCCTAAACGGAGAGATAATCGAGAAGGCCCCCACTGAATCATTTTTCTCAAAACCACAAGACATCAGAACAAAAAAATTTGTTTCCGGCGAACTTCCAATATAACAAATAATAATAGCAAGATAGTTAAAGCTATAGCATAGCTAACTGATAAAAAATAAGATGTGAAAATATTGAGTAAGATTCGACCCGAAGGAGTAATAGTGCCACTTCTTACACCGTTTAATAAAAATGAAAAGATTGATAAAAAGTCTCTAATTAATCTCATAGACTATCTTCTTAATTCCAAAGTTGATGGATTGTTTATCTTAGGATCATCCGGTGAGTTTAATCTCTTATCTGAAAAAGAGAGATCTGACTTTATAAGATTGGTTGTTGACGAAGTTAATGGTCGGTTACCGGTTTATGCAGCCATTTCTGATCCTGGAACCGAAAACGCAATCCGATATGCTCAAACTGCTAAAGATGTGGGAGCAGATGCTATTGTAGCTACTACACCTTATTATTACAAGACCAGTCAAGAAGGCATAATTGATCATTATAAAAACATCATATATCGCTCTGAAATGCCGCTTATGATATACCATATACCTACGTGGACATACCAAGATATTTCTTTAGAAACCGCAAATAAATTGGCGGATGAAGATCTTATTGTAGCTTTGAAATATACCACGAGTAATATGAATTCATTTCAGAACTATGTAAGGCTTCTAGGGGACCGCATTTCAATGTTGATAGGGCAGGATCCACTATTCTATACAGCTTTGGAGTTAGGCGCTGATGGGGGTGTCCTCGGATCAGCTAATGTAGCACCGTCTCAATATGTAGAAATATATAAAAAATACAAAGAGGGACGAAAAGACGCGTCTAAGAAAATCCAAAAGTCAGTGTTTCCTCTTACGGATATTATGGGATTAGGATATTATCCGGCTGCACTGAAAGAAGCTATGAAATTGATAGGTCGCCCAGTTGGCCCAGTCAGAAAACCATTAGTCCGAGTTTCAAATCCGCAGATACAACAAATAGCCAAAGCTCTTAAACAGATGAACATGCTAAAAAAATAGAGAACATTAAGAATTACATTCTTTAACTGATTTTTAAAGTTATCAAGTTTTTATATTGGTGAAAAGTGCGTAAAAACCAAAGAACTTATCTCTTAACAAGTAGAATTGATTGATATGGAACTGATTAAAGAAACAGAAAGCCTCTGTCCTGAATGCTTTAGCGTTATTAAGGCAGAGATTTGTAAAGACGGTGATAAAGTTATTATTAGGAAAAAATGTTCTGATCATGGCGAATATGAAGATCTCTATTGGAATAGCTACAAGCAATATATGAGAGCTGGTAAATTTAAAAAAATCGGTAAAGGTGTAGATAATCCCAGAACTGAATCAATAAATGGATGCCCAAATGATTGCGGTATTTGTCCGAACCACAAATCTCATACTACACTCGGAATAATCGATGTAACCAATAGATGCAACCTTAAATGTCCAATCTGCTTTGCTAATGCAGCCGCAGCAGGCTACGTTTTCGAGCCGTCACGGGAGGATATTTTTTCTATGATCGAGAATTTAGCTGCAAACAGACCCGTTTCCACTCCGGCACTTCAGTTTTCAGGCGGTGAACCCACTATGCGTGAAGATCTTCCAGATTTCGTTGTTAAAGCGAAAAATTCAGGGATTTCACATATTGAGGTCAATACTAATGGAATACGTATAGCAAATAATATTGATTACGCAGAGAAACTTATCAATGCAGGCGTTAGCTCATTTTATCTCCAATTTGACGGAGTTAAAAAACACCCTTATACCGTTACTCGAGGCGCCGATTTATTAGATACTAAAATCAAAGCTCTTGAAAATCTTCGGAAATTAGGGCACCAAAGCACAGTATTAGTTACGACGCTTGTTAAAGGAGTGAATGATGATCAAATCGGAGATATACTTAGATTTGCCGCTAAAAATTTTGATGCAATACGTTGTGTGAATGTTCAGCCCGTGTCAATTACAGGCAGAATAGATAAAGAGAAACTTCGAGAGTACAGAATAACTATTCCAGATTTCATGCGATTAGTGGAAGAACAAACAGATGGGCAGATTACGCAAAATGACTTTTTTCCTGTTCCCTCTGTTGTCCCATTTGCCCGTGCAATGGGCGCGTTAAAAGGAAAAGAGTATCCACAGTTTACTATGCATGAGCATTGCGGAATGGCTACATTTGCGTTTATTGAGGATGGTAAACTTGTTCCAATAACCAAATATGCCAATATAGATGCATTTATGAAAACTATGGATGAAGTGGCCGATTTAGCTTTAGATGGGAAACAAACACGAGCAAAAATAAAAATGATTGGATCGCTCAAACATTTGAAGATAAAGGTTCTAGGCTCTCTTATGAGTGGAGTAATAAAGGATGGAAGCTACAAGGCATTAGGCGATCTGATGCATAAAGTCGTAATGATCAGTTCTATGCATTTTATGGATGGGTATAATTTTGATCTTGAAAGAGTTCAGAGATGCGGTATTCATTATGCTGTTCCTGATGGTAGAATTATTCCGTTTTGCACTATGAATACTCTACATCGACAAGAAATTGAGAAGAAATTCGCTCAAATTCCGCAAATAGCTAAGCAAGCCGATTAAAAGAAGAAAATGATGACGCAGTTTCTGCGATTTTAGGGTTTTTAATAGAATTCTTTATGGATAATTGTTTGCCTGTTATCTGAGTTGACTGTTATATCCACGCCGTTTTTGGAGAAAGCTCTTCTGAGATAATAGATGCGTTTATTTGATCAAGGAAGTTTCTCAAGTTTGATTCCATACCCTCTATATTATTAATAATCAAGCTATAATAGATCAACTATTATCGTGTTTAGATATTTACGTAATTGATAATAGGTTATTAATTAGGCGAACTCAGCACTCAAGTTGAGGGTTGCCATTTTTCAGACATAACTATCCTCTTCACTCATCGTATTCTGAAGGGCTAATGTCTTCATAGTTCGCCCATTAAGCTTTAGAATAAGGGTGCTTTTAGACTTTCAATAATATCGTTTGTTAGCAAAATTGGAGAACTATTCAAATTACGTAATTAATGAAAAAATGATAAATGCTAAATTTTGTATTAGGTGACATTCGGAAAGCGGTTCTTGCAGCTGCGAAAATAAGGCATTCTCCAATTATCTTATTTTTTTATTAATAATCCGGAAACTTCTAGCCTTTAATTTGTTTTATCAATTCTTCAACCCTTGTTTTAGATTCTGTTGATTCCTTAGCCAGCTGATCCATAAACTGCGCAAAATCACTTTCAAAAGTCTGGGATGTTCCGCTTCGAATGTCCGTCATTAATCTGTCATAATATGCGTTTAGATAATCACTTCCTGCTCCTTTGAGATCACCTTCAATATTCGCCAAAGTATCAAGTAGTAAATCTTCTCTTCCACTTAAAGTCACAATAAACAAGGAGCTCCGCATATCATATAGCGTACTTGATCTAGAAAATTCTACTTGTAGTTCCTCTCCAGTAGATCTAACGTCATTTAATTGAAGCTGTACTATGGAATATCCTCCACTAATCCCAATAACTACACCTACTATAAGCGCGATTATGGTCAATCTATTCATATATCCAAGACAGTCTATTCTTGAATTTATAGGCTTTTTAACTCAATTTAAATGAATTTGATAATACAACCGAGCGGTTGTAAAAAGACCAATAATATATTTAACGCCTAATTCTCTATTAACGTTTTTCTTACTTTGTCTTGGTAGCTGATCAATCTTAACTCAAAATCATAGATTCGTCTATTGAACTGCCTGATAACTTGTGAGATTGATGCGATACCTTCAAGCTTAAAGGTGTTTGAGAATCCTTTACAGATCCAAGTGAACTTGAACCACCCGATC
>CAYNJB010000103.1:0-4066 GCA_964397515.1 uncultured Nitrosopumilales archaeon
CTGTTACTGGACTTGAATCAATATCATCTAAAACAATAATTGGATTTTCGAATGGCTCATCTTTACCATCAGTAGATTCATCACAACAAATAAAGAACAATAATCCAGTAAAGAATAATTCAGATTCTAGGTTATTCCTCGATGTTATCCTCATGCGTAGAATATTGTGCTTTGAACAACAGACTGTTATAAAATTAAGAAGGAATAAAGTCACGTTCGTAATTGATACAAACGCACAATTTTTTCTTCAGACTACAATAGTCCTAATCGTCCATTCATTAATTATTATGAAATTTAATCAAATTTTGCTTAATAAAACGTAAGTTTAACCCTAATCTTTATTTTATTCTTTTGTTAAACCATACAAGTAGGCTTAATAAATTGAATCGTCGTAGAGTTTACTTAATAGTTCTAATAATTCTAATTTCCATTGTTCTTGCTAGTTCAAGTATACCTATTGATCAATCTGAAGCTAAACAAATTATGGATAATCTGGAAAATATTATCCCAGGAGATCCAACAACTTTTCCGATATTTCAGAATAACATGCAAATAGCGCTGCTTATGATGGTTCCTGTTCTTGGATTAATTATTGGCCCATATGCACTTTATAATACAGGATTAGTTTTCTCAGCAAGTGGCGTAATTAGCGGTTTTCCAGGCATCCTTATGCTTCTGATTATTTTTATTATGCCGTTTTCTTGGCTAGAATTCTTATCATATGCAGCTGCAATAACACAAGGTTTATACTTAATTTGGGCTATTAAGAAAAAGAGATTAAGAATTGAGATTCGAAATACCTTACGAGTGATTGGTATTGTAGCTATATTACTTTTTGTAGGAGCTTGGATCGAAGAAATATTTATTCAATTATGATTATACATCATTATTTTTATTATTTTTTATGATCAAAGTTTAATTTTATTAATTAATTCTGGCATATATTTCTTAACTAACATAAACATTTCTTCATTACCTATTCGTGTTATTCGACCTTCTGAATAGATCTTTTTTACCGCATCTCCAATCTTTATTACATTTTGATCATTCTTTGAAACCTTGTCTTTTTCATCAAGTCTGCAGTAATGATTAATCCAAAATGCTATACCGCTATGTCCAGAATATTCAGAAACAGCTATACCTGGAGGAACGTTAAGAAGTTTTTCTGTATCAAACGGTAAATACATTTCAATGTTTTTTAGAAGACCGTCCGCATGAATACCTGCCCATGTAACATTAAAATTTTCACCAACTATGGGATAATAAGGCGGTACATGAAAACCCGCATCATGTTCATAATACTTTGCTATATCTGTAATAACTCTTGTATTCATCCCATCTAAATTACCTCTAATAGCTGCATATGTGAAGACCATCCCTTCAAGCGGTACATTACCTGCTCTTTCACCAATACCTAAAAGCGTGCAATTATTGAGTGAAGCTCCATACATCCAAGCTGACGTAGCGTTTGCTACACCTAAATTAAAGTCGTTATGTCCATGAAATTCAAGACACTCTGATGGTACATCACATATATTAGATAAAACCCACGCCATTTTAGGAATACTTCTAGGTAAAGACGCTGTATCCCACGGCACTCCAACACCTAAAGTGTCACAAAACCTAACTTTTACAGGTAATCCATATTTTTTGGAGAGCTTCATCAACTTATTTACATATGGAACTATTACACCAAAAACATCTGATCTAGTACCATCTTCAAGATGAACTCTAGGTATTATTCCTGATCTTAACGTTTCTTCAACTACTGACAGATATTTTGATATAACTTTTTGTCTGCCTAGGCCTTGAAATTTATAGAATATGTGATAGTCACTAACTGGAGTAACAATTCCAGTTTCTTCAATTTTTGCATCTTTAATAAGCTGTAAATCTTCTTTTGAAGCTCTTATCCAACCTGCTATTATGGGGTGATTGTATTTGTAACTTTTGCAAATCTCGACTGCTTCCCTATCTTTCTTTGAATATAAAAAAAATTCAGATTGAAGAATCTTACCTTTATCTCCCCCTAATATATGTAAGAATTCAAATAATTGCGCTATTTGTTTTGAAGTATAGGGTTCCCTAGCTTGTTGTCCATCACGAAATGTTGTATCTGTCAACCATATTTTATCGGGGGGTTTTACAGGGAGACTAATTCCATCCATAATTATAACTGGAGGTTTCTCCCAAGGAAAATCTTTTTTATACAATCTTGGCTTGTTTACTTCTATAATATCATAATCTGGAATATCTATGGCTTTTTCTTTAGTGTTTTTTAGGAATTCGTCTCTTCTCTCTTTATTGATTGTAGGATGTATAGTACTTTTCCCTCCAAATAAGCGTTCATTTTGCAAGTATATTAACTATTAACAATAACTAGACAGATGACTAATACTTATTATATTTATCTAACATGTGTTAAAATAATTTGTATTTTATTAAACATATATTTATTTTATATCCTCGCCAACTTAAATAAATTCGTTGAAATAATCGCACATTAAAATAACTCAGAATTTAGATGAGTTCTATTATTTTCTCGATTATTTTTTTATAATCTAATGTTACTTTAGACTTATATGTTAAATAACTGATAAATTAATCTAATGATCAATCAGGGGATATAATAAAATGACCACAATTATATCTGTAATCGGTAGCAAAAAGTCAGGCAAAACTCTTACAATGGAATATATTATTTCAAAATTATCCACTGAAGGTTTTTCTGTTGGTTCAATTAAACATGTTCACGATGAAGGATTTACTATTGATACCAAAGGTAAAGATACTTGGAGATTTGCAAACGCTGGTTCAAAAGTTGTATTATGTATATCTCCAGATGAGATATCAATAATACGAAAAAGTTCGACTTTTCATAATAATATCAATAAAATACTTGATTTAATAAAAAATGAAAATGTTGATATTATTTTAATTGAAGGATTCCATGGATTAGTAGCAAAAAGAAATGATATTTACAAAATTATTACAGCTAAAGACTCTGACGATCTAAACACTCTTCTTGAAGGCACTAATCCGCCTATAATTGCAATAACGGGTGTTATAGGTGAAAAAAAAATTAATCTAAACTCTATAAACATACCGTTGATAAATATTAACACTCAAGGGGAAGACCTAATTAATTTAATTAAAAAAAACATAAAATCTAACTAAAATATATTATAAACTAAATTTTCTTAATTCATAAAAAATAATTTAAATTATCAACTTATCAGATAAAAAACGATACTCAAAAAATTATCTTATATCTGTAAATCTATATTCAAAACATATTTAGTTTTCTCTTTAAAGTTGTGACCTATTGTACTTAAAGACTCATTTTCTACATTAATCATCTTAGAAAGTCGATTTATTTTATCTGAAAAACTAATTGATTGATCTGAAATATCTTTAAGTTTTTTCTTGTGATTATTATATCTTCCAAGTAAATTCATATTTACCAATTTCTCTTTTTCACTAACTTTTTTCTTTAACTCTTTGATTTCACTAGTTAACGCTGGAATTTTTATGATAAAGTTTTCTATCCCACTGTTAATCTTTATGAATTCTTTTTGACTCGTTTTTGTTCCTTTAAAATATTTTTGTAAATCCAATAAAAGTTCTGTTAAATCTTTAATATTGTCTTTATTCAAAAGTATTTTACTTGGTTCTTCTATACTTTTTTTGATTAACTCTTCTTTTACTGATTTAGAAGGGTAAGTATAAAAATACTTTCTAAGCGGACGAGCAAATTCGGTTAAATCTTTTCGTATATTATGTTCTACTTCATCTAGTTTCTTAGAAAGTTTTTCTGTTTCTGAAAGATTAGCGTAACATTTAAGATATTCTTTAGTTGCTTCTATTTTTTTGATCTCAATAGATGTTTTCTCCGAATCTAAATTAATTCGGTTAATCATTTCCTTATATTCATTAATTTTTGAAGTGGTTGATTTTATAGATTTCAATGTTGTTTGATAATTTATATAAAGTTTCTTAACTCCATTAAATTCATTCATTTTAGGTTTATTTTCAGATAAAATTTTAAATAATTCCGAAGATTCAA
>CAYNJB010000104.1:0-4052 GCA_964397515.1 uncultured Nitrosopumilales archaeon
CACACCATTTAGCATCCACTTTATTAGTTGTCTCAAGGCATAATCCGGATGTAAAAGCTGTTATTAACATCAGATATACCGAAAAAATCGTTGATTCTATTCATACACTTCATTTTAGTTCTTCCTCATATAACCGTCTAGATGAACCTGAGTCAATAAAAAATGTTGAAGGTGCGTCAACTAAATGGGGTGCTGAGCAAGCTATTAAGTCCGCTGGTTTTGTTCCCGATGTAATATTTCATCGAGGAGATATGGGTAAAGAACCTATGATTCTTGTACTAGGTCAAAATGCAATAGATGTTGCAACTAAAGCTTTGAAAATTGCTAATGTCTGTGTTAGCTCTGATTAATGAGCCTAATAATCTGAATTATCCCGCTTTGGATATATTGCATCTTAATCCT
Organism: uncultured Nitrosopumilales archaeon; assembly: GCA_964397515.1. GTDB lineage: Archaea > Thermoproteota > Nitrososphaeria > Nitrososphaerales > CAYNJB01 > CAYNJB01. Next base: position 403 of record CAYNJB010000104.1, read on the forward strand.
CTTAAAAATGTTGAACCCATTAATGGATCTAGTTGATTTGAATTATCTGTAATATAATTGATGTTCGATCTTTTCCACGATTTTTCCCAATCATTATCCTCTGGATACCACCATCCGTATTCAGCTGAGACAACATCTTCTTGGATCGAATAGCTTAATTTACATCTTTGCATAATCAATCCTTTCTCAGTTATTATCTTTACCCAGTCTCCTTCATTAATACCTAAGCTTATCGCAGTTTTAGCGTTTATTTCGATTAATGGGTCTGGATGCACTTTTCTTAGAGAATCTATCATTCGATGCTCAGAAGATACAAATTCTGGAACTCGTGCACCTGTAATAAGTATGAATGGATATTTTTTGGTAATATTACTATCTTCTTTAGTTCCCAAATAATTCAAAATAGGTTTAGGTACTGAATTGTCAATAAATTTGTAGAAAAACTCATACTTTCCTGATTTTGTTGGAAAACCTCTTGTACGATATTTTCTATATTTAACTTCACCACGGAGGAACCCTATTTTTTTAAATTCTTCCCATGTTATTCCTGCTGGCTTCAAAATTTCATTAAGCGCTTCATCTGAATGTGACCAGGTAAATCGGGGAAGCTTTAACCTTCGCCCAATTTCATTTAGTATTTCTTGATCTGACTTGCAGTTTTCAAATTGACTCAGTTTTTGTTTTGCAAATATGTATCCATGATGTTTTCTGTAATCCACAATATTATTCTGCTCAAGCCAACTTGCCGCGGGTAAAATGATGTCTGCTAGTCTGGCTGTAGGTGTTAAGAATAAGTCTGCTACTACAACAAATTCTAGTTCTTTTATTGCATGATATACCTCTTTAACATTTGGTTTTGTAAGAAGTAGGTTGGTTCCAAATACAAGCATAGCTTTAATCAGGTATGGTTGTTTCGTTATTATTGTCCTCCAAATATAATGTGGGGGCGGTCTCAATAACTCTGCAGCTAATTTATATTTCTTGCCAAGGATCTTTTCTTTCTGCCTTCTTTCTAAATCAGATATAAAATCAGAAGATGGCAGTATAGGCGGTGGATCAAATATTACGTTGCCACCCGGTGCGTCTAGGTTTCCTGTTAATGCAAGCAGGTTAAGTAATGCATAATCGCTAGATATGCAATTAGGATTCTGTTCAATGCCAACCCCCCAATGAATGGCCGCCGATTTACTTTCAGCAAATATCCGAGCCACCTCTGAATAGTTCTTATATGTGACTCTTGTTACATTATCAACATAATCTGGCTTAAACGAGTCAGTATATTGTTTTAGTTGGTCAAATCCATATGAGTAATTATTAACAAAATCTCTATCATAGATCTCTTCTTCAATTATTACCTTAATCATCCCTAAAGCAAGAACTATGTCTGTTGCAGGTTTGATTTGCAACCAATGATCTGATTTAGATGATAAATATGTCCGTCTAGGATCAATGACTATTAGTTTTGCGCCTTTATCCAGCGAATCTGCCAAACCTACATATTTGTATTCATCCGGATTAGAGATAACCGGGTTAGATCCCCAAATGATCACACATTCAGGATTATTTTCATAGTCACATATTGGTAGACCTCCACATATTTTTTTTGATATAGCAACTCTGGGAACGTAACACTCATTTGCTGTTCCAACGATATTTGGAGTGCCTAGACAATTCGCAAATTTATATACAAAATGGTTAAAGTCTCTATTAGTACCCGTGGCTATAGCTATCGATTCTGAACCATTTTTCCGTAAAATATTTGTGAGCCTAGAGTTGATTATTTCATATGCTTCTTCCCAAGATATCTTAACCCATCTACCTGATCCTCTTTCTCCAATATTCTTTAAAGGGTGAGTAAGTCTTGAAGGATGTTCTGATATCTCTAATGATGCAAATCCTTTGTTGCAAAAATATCCTTTACTAATAGGGTGATCTTTATCTCCCTCAATTTTCACTATTTTACCTTCTTCAAGATAAATTTTAGCTCCACATCCTCCATGAGCACAAGATCTGCAAGTGCTTTTTACTTCTTTAATATCATGTGACCTATTATCCATTTCTTCATAATTGATTCTAGGCTGGTAATATGTCTATTGCTTCATAAAAATTCTTGAAATCAATATTTGTTTTATTATTGTATCTTTATCAAGCTATTTGATATGTTTTATGTCGCGCATCTCTAAGACTCTGAAGTCTTTTTAATAGCTTTTTCTCTAAGAGCAGACTTATAGCTAATCTTGTAGTTCGATCTGGTAGCATAGCCTTTTCCGATATATTTTTCTGACTTAGCGGTCCTTCGTATTTTAAAGTTTGAAGAACAAGTTTTGCGCTCGGCGGCATTTTTTGAAGTTCTTCTGCAAGCTTAACTTTTTGAGTAAGTTTTTGTTGAGTGGATGATGACCCTTGGAGCCTAATTAATTTAGCTGGGAGCGACATTTTCGAAATCGACAAATGTTTCTTAACTTTAACCCTTAATATCCCATCAACTATTGCTTCACACTCATATCTGCTCCCTAAATCTTCTACCTCAATATCTGCTGAGTCTGAAACAATGAGCGGTCGCCTTGTGACATCTAAAGAATTTACTGGCACAATTAGAATAACATCAGCTAAAGGATGAACCATTGGGCCCCCAGCTGACATAGCATAAGCTGTTGCACCTGTCGGTGTTGATAGTATAAGTCCATCTCCGTAATCTCTCCACATGTATTCTCCATTTACTTTTAGCAAGTATTCCATTAAGGTCGCACTCTTTGAAGGGAATAATGCCACCTCATTTAGAGCGGGAGGAAGTTCTATTCCGTCTACTGTAATTTTTAATCTAACTGCTTCTTCAACCCAAAATTCTGATTTAACGATTTTTTTTATTGCTTCTTTAAAATTGGATATGCCTACTGTTAAAAAACTCTCACCGTCAGACTCGCTTACACCCAGTAATGGTATAGATTCTGATTTCAGGCTGTGTACTACTTTTAAGACATCACCATCCCCACCTATTGCTATTGCTATATCTGCCTTAGAAAAATCTTCAGGAGTTGGGTTATCGTTGATTTCATTGTCTATATTTAGCTCTTTTAAAGTATGGGCAATGCTCAAAGTTCCCTTTCTAATGCCCTTTTTACTTATAATTAGGGCCTTCATCTCTACTATCCGATAGCCCTTGTATAGACAGTAAAATATCTGTTTCTTCTTGTGGCTAATTGTATGATAACCCGAAAATCTATGCTGATCAGGTTATTTTAAGCATTCTTTCAATTGGTATTTTCGCTTTCTTAGCTATATCTTCATCCACTTTTACTTCGTATTGTAAATATCTAAGTGATCTGCAAACTTTATCTAAACTGATCATTTTCATATATTTGCATATTGCATCTTCCCGAACTGGGTAAAATTTTTTTCCTGGGTTATCCTTTGCCATTCTGGGAATCATGCCTATTTCAGTTGCAACTAAGAACTCTTTAGCATTTGAGTTCCTTGCTCTATCAAGCATCCCTCCAGTAGATAATATTGAAATATCTGCTGAGTCTATATCGCCTGACGATGAATAATATATGCATTGACTTACGCATCCACATTCTGGATGAATGAGTAATTCAGCTTTTGGGTGCTTACTCTTAATGGCCGAAATATCTTCTGGGCGAATTGCAGCA